>JAUIHC010000190.1 GCA_030432455.1 Phycisphaerae bacterium
GGTCGTCCCGGAACGCCGCCCGTTCAAGTCGGATCGGGACAGGACGCTCCCGCGACCGAAGGACGGCGACGTCTTCTGCGAGCATGTCTGACTCGCATCGGCCCGACGGGGCGATCGCCGACTCGGTCCCCGCCCGAACCCACGGGGCCCCACGATCACCGAGGAACCATCCCGCTCGCCAGAGGACCATCTCGCCCTCGCCGGAACACCAACCGGGCAAAAAACCATCCGGCCAAAAAAGCCATCTGGCCAAAAAACCATCTCGACGCCTTGCGGCGCCGAGATGGCAGGAGGAGAAAGAGATGACTGCTGGACTCGTCGATCAGCCGCCTCGGCGGCCTTTCGCACTCTGTCGGAACGAATGTCGAAGGTTTGTACGCCGTTCCAAACAGGAGGATCGGCACTTCTTCATGTCGTCCACACATTTTTCGGACGGATTGTGCTCAACGGCACAATCCGCACCGGGAACAACACCTGCGAAGAGGAACTGATTCGCCCAACTCACGCGGCGAGGAGGTTATCAGGCGTTCACCCTACCGGCAACGCCTGACACCCCCTGATCGGGAGGGAGGACCCGAAAGCGGATGATCGATCGGTCGTGGCGACATCCCGGTCGTACCGCGATCCGCGCAGCTCCTGCGCTTCAGACGATGGCGCCGCCGGCGGAGAGACCATTGGCGGTCCGGATCACACCCGGCATCCGGAGTGCCCCGGCATCGAGATGGCCCGCACCGCGGATGGTCGCGTGAAGCACATCGCCGGGGAGCAGGGTGACCAGATTCCGATCGATCGACGCGTCGCCGTGGAGACGATCGACCTCGAGATGAAGATCGCGAAGCAGGGTGCGGGCGGTCAGGACGATCTCGGTCGCCCCGTCGTCGCCCGGTCGGCACGACAGATCGAACGACGGTTCGGGAAGCGAGAGCCAGGCGTCCTTTCCGTAGAACCAGAACGCCCGATGCTCGCCGAACTCGGCGACGAGCAGTTCCCGCGACGGATCCTCGGGAATCGCGATCTCGGGACCGATGGCGATCGTCGCCGCACCGCTCGCCGGAATCTCCAGCGGCGTCGAGGCGACGGCGAGGTCCCGTCCATCGACATCGATCCGCCGCACGCGTCCCTCGAGCGACCATGCGTCGCCGGTGTCGTTCACGCCGCCGATCTCGATGCCGGATTCCCCGACCGAGAACGCCAGCAATCGGGATCCACAGGCGTGCCTCGCCGCCCACCACGACGGCTTCGGTCGTCCCGCCACGTCGATGAGCGACCACGAGTGGCCCGTCCACGCATCGTTGAGCTGCCAGATCAGCGCCCCGCCGCAGCGGGGCTGATTGAGCCGCAGCCACTCGAACGCGAAGGTCGTGGCCCGAGCCTGCAGCAACTGCATCCGCCAGAGGCGACCGTCGAGATCGGTCGCGGGCGAGAACCACTCCTCCAGCCATCGGTCGTACTGCGCCTGGTCACCGCCCCATCCGCGCTGCCGCCCGGCGAAGGCCTCCAGGCACATCGGCGTCTCCGCGGCGAAGGACTCTGCGCCGATCGCCTCCTCGATCGTGCGGCGGTTCGGCGGGCCCTGATGCCCGAACTCGCTCACGAACCGCGGCACGAGCTCGCGGACCTCCTCGACCTTGAGGTCCCAGGTGTGCCGATCGCCGTGATCGGGGTCGTTCGGGTCCGCCTCGACCGAACCCGACCACGGGCTGTCCGGCACGAAGGGCCGCGACGGGTCGAGTTCGGCGACGATTGCGGGCAGCAGTTCGGTGAAGTAGCGACGCCCCCACGACTGCGCGGGGTCCATCCGCTCACGCCAGCCCCAGTTCCGCCACGCGAGCACGTTCTCGTTGCCGCCGCACCAGAGCACGAGCGACGGATGCGAGGCGAGCCGCGCCACCTGATGCCGCGCCTCGCACTCGACGAGTGCCGGGTACGGATCCTCCTCGGGATACGTGGCACAGGCGAACATGAAGTCCTGCCAGACCATGATGCCGAGCTCGTCGCAGGCGTCGTGGAATGCGTCCGATTCGTATGTCCCCCCGCCCCAGACCCGCAGCATGTTGAACCCCGCCTCGACCGCCTGCTCGATGCGACGACGCACCGCCGCATCCGACGCGGTTCCGGGGAAGAGCCCGTCCGGGATCCAGTTGGCTCCCCGGCAGAACACCGCCTCCCCGTTGACGACGATCCGGAACCGCGAGCCCTCGGGGTCGCGTCCGGTGTCGAGCGCGACGATCCGCAGTCCGAGACGCCGCGCCTCGCGATCGAGCAGCGTCTCGCCGTCCCGCAACTCGACCGTCAGGTCATGCAACGGCTGCCCGCCGAGACCGCGTGGCCACCAGCGATCGGGATCGGGCACCTCGAACCGCGCCACACCGGCGGTCTCGCCGGGCCCGCAGATGACCCGAGCCTCGAATCGCCGACCGTCGGGGGCCGCGATCGAGGCCGTGATGTCGAGGGCGGGCCCGACCCCGAGTCGATCGTCGCGCACGAGATCGACCGACACCTCGACCACCGCCAGACGGTCGTTGCAGGTCGTGACCCGCGGCCGCACCGCATCGATCCTCGCCGTCCGCCACTGCTCGAGCCGCACGTGGCCGGGCAGTCCGACGCTCGGACACATCGGGCCCCAGTCCCAGCCGAAGCTGCACGCCGCCTTGCGAAGATACGAGTAGACGCCCCACGCGCCGTCGGCGTTGACCGGCCGATCGCCGTACTGCGCGACCCGGCGATCGAGCTCGTCCATCGGCCCGCGGAAGTCGACCGCGAGCGCCGCCTCCGCCGCGACCTCCCGTGGATCGAGTCGGAAGCGATGCGGATGGAACTGGTTCTCCACCGCTCCGAGCGTGCGATCTCCGAGGCGGATCGTCGCCACGGTGTCGATCGAATCGAAGACCAGCTCGGTCACCACGCCCTCGGTGCCATCGACCGGCTCGGGGAGATCCCCGACGGCGAGCCGTCGGCGGTAGCGCCAGTCGGTCCGCCCGACCCAGCGCTGCGCCGCCTCGCCGTCGCCATGATCGGGCTGCGGAATCACGCCGTCGCGCACGAGATCGAGGTGCACCACTCCCGGCACCGTCGCGGACATCGGCCGGCTCGGAAGCGTCCCGGGCGGGTCGCCCGTGCCTCCGATCCGCTCGACGGTCCATCCGTCGTGCAGCAGCGTGCGGCGGCGTGCCGCTCGATCGCTCATTCGTCACCCTCCCTCGGAGCCCCGTCGATCTCGTCGGCATTCCGGTGTCCGACCACACGCCCATCGTCGCGCTCGTCGTGTCCGACCCGCTTCAGGAGCCGGAACATCCGGGCGAGATCGCGCAGACCACCCACCACGAACCAGATCGTGACGATCACCGCGGTCGCCAGTGCCAGCATCAGCCACCAGCGCCACGCCACCAGCCACGACTCGGGGGAGATCGGGTCGAGTCCGAGCCGCGGGCCGAGCAGGTGACGCGCCATCCCGACGGCGAAGATCACGGTGAAGAGCACCGGCCACGCGAGCGTGATCGCGGTGGTGAACCGATCCCACCCCGTCATCCGGCGATCGAAACCCAGTCGCTCCCACCAGCGGGGGGCGGCGTCCGAGGGATCGCGGGCGTCGCGGTGCAGCATCGCGTCGAGATCGAACGGCGTTCGACAGGTCACGAGCGAGACCACCACGTAGAGACCGACCGAGATCGCGATCGACCAGAAGGTGAGCACCTGACCGGTCACCTTCGTCCTGACGTGCCACGCGGCGCCGCAGACGACTCCGGAGAACCCAGACGCCTTCGGTCGCAGTTCGAGCACCGCGGTGCCACCGCCCGGCGTCGCGACCACCATCGTGCCGCCGTCCGCTCGCAGCGTCGGAGCGGCGACGATCCGTCCCGTGTCGTCCGCGATCTCGATCGCCGCGGTCGCCGGGCCTTCGATGTCGGTGTCGAGTCTCGCTGTCCAGACGCCGGTGTCGCCGTCCAGCGGAATCGCGATGCGACCGTCCTCGGACGCAGCATCGATGTCGAGCGCCACCTCCGCCGCCCCATCGGGAAGACTGATGCTCGACACGGCGAGTGTCGGCCCCGGGAAGATCATCGACGCCGGCACCTGCTTCACGACCACGCCGAAGACGGCGAGCGACATGCCCGCGATCATCGCGGTCCACGCGCCCGCGGTCGTCCCGCGACGCCAGTAGAGACCGCCGATGATCGCGCTGCCCGCCCCGCCCACGAAGATCGAGCCGGTCAGGGCGAGGAACATCGAGACATACTGGTTGGGCGTGTAGAGCAGACTGAAGACGAACGCGAAGATCGCGACCCCGAAGATCGACGCCCGCAGCAGCATGAGGTGCGCCCGGGCCGAGAGGGGTCGCGTGCGGAACGGGAGGACGACATCCTGGATGAAGATCGACCCCCACGAGTGGAGATAGGTGTCGTTGGTGGAGATGAACGCCCCGACGAGGGCCGCGGCGAAGAGTCCCAGGAGCCCGCTCGGAAGCATGACGCTCGCGGCCGCGGGCGTGCGCAACTCGCTGGCGAGCACGTCGGGATCGGCACCGAGCACCGGCTGGGCCGCGATGATCTCGTGGATCTGCGCCGCCTCGGCCTCGTGTCCCCGTCCGGTCATGACCACCCGGATGCAGATCGGAAGCACCAGCGTGATGAGCATGAGCACGCGGTACCGCCAGCCGTTGAGGATGTTCGCCATCTTGGCTTCGTGGGCGTCGATCGCCGCGGCGTTGTACCCCGAGGTCCCCTGCCAGCCGAGCATCCCGTAGAACAGCACGACCACGCTGATGACCCAGTAGAAGGCGTCGAACCGCTGCTCGTCGCCGAGATCGAATGGATCGACCAGCGACCGACCCGCGGGCGCGGCCAGGAGCGTCTCGCCGATCTCGCTCCACGAGTAGGTCGCGAGCAGGAAGATCATCACCGCCAGAAAGACGAGCTGGCCGAAGGCGCCCTGCAGGAAGTCGGTCACGATCACCGCCACCTGCCCGCCGAGGAACACGAAGACCAGCGCGGTCGAGAGCAGCACCGCCATCAGGAGCGGGAAGGTTCCGACCTCGATGCCCGCGACCAGCATCGACGGCGGCAGACCGCAGAGGGCGATGAAGAATCGAGCCGCGACCGCCGGGAAGATGCCGTAGTTGATGATGCCGGAGAGGAACGCGACCAGCCCGGCGAAGACGCGGAACCGGCGCGAGTATCGCAGCTCGAAGAACTGCGCCATCGTGAGCGCCCGCGTCTGCCGGAAGCGGTAGACGACCCAGCCCGAGAGCGCGATCACGATGAGGGCGGGATTCTCCAGAAACCCCCACCAGATGCTGGTGAATCCGACGTCGTAGTACTGCTGCCAGAACCAGACCAGCGAGATGACGCCGAGTTGCGCCATGCCGTAACTGACCGCGATGAGATAGCGGCCGGCGCAGCGATCCGCGGCGAGGAAGCCGGAGACGCTGCGGGCGTACCGTCGCGTGCCGACCGCCGCGGCCCAGAGGGCGGCGACGAAGGCGACGACGATGATCCAGTCGAGGGGGGAGAGCACGGGGAGAGAGAGTGGAAAGTGGAGAGTGGAGAGTGGAGAGTGGAGGAAACAGGGGACTGGCTTCGCGTCTCGCGAGGGCGTTCGAAGTGCCTGTCGTCGTTCGGTGCCTGTCCCCTGTTTCCCGATCGAGTTCACGTCGTCGGGGGCAGTTCCAGATTCACCGCGTCGGCGAGACCTCGGGTCCAGAGTTCCACGCCGTGCACCACGCGACCGTCCGCACCGGCGTGGCGGGCGGACTCGATCTCGCGGAGGGCCTCGGCCACACGAGATCCGTCACCGGCGCCGGGACCGAGCAGGCGGTCGCGTCGATGCGCGTCCCAGCGAGCCTGCTCCGTCGGGTCGAGTTCCGCGGGGAAGTTCCGGGCCAGGAACCGGAACGCCAGTTCCTCCAGCCGGTCGTCCTCGGTCTCCCGTTGGAATCGCCGGAGCGCATCCGCCCCGCCCCGCCGCGCGGACCGCATCGCGGGCACATCGTCGTCGCTCGGGAATCCCTCGTACAGACGCTCCTCGGCGTCCACCTCGCCGGAGTCGTCGCTCGGCCGATCGTCGAGCACGAGCCGCAGGCGTTCCTTGATCGTCGCCGAGTGCTGCTGCAGGAAGTCGAGCCGGGCGTCG
>JAUIHC010000191.1 GCA_030432455.1 Phycisphaerae bacterium
GCGGTGGCGCCGAGCACCACCGCCACCTCGCTGAGGTTGCAGGACAGCAGGTAGTGGACGAATCGACGGATGTTCTGATCGATGACGCGACCGTGCCGGATGGCCCGGACGATCGAGGCGAAGGCGTCGTCCTGCAGCACCATGTCCGCAGCCTCGCGGGCGACCGCGGTGCCTCGACGGCCCATGGCGACACCGATGTCGGCCTGTCGAAGGGCGGGCGCATCGTTCACCCCGTCGCCGGTCATCGCGACGATCGAGCCGGCGCGTTGATGCAGACGGATGATCTCGATCTTCTGGGCCGGATCGACGCGGGCGAAGACCGACGCGTGGCGACATCGGGCGTCGTGGCGGTGATCGTCCGGCCGGAAGTCCCCGCCCAGCACGACCGCGTCGTCGGAGGCGTCCGGGGCGAGGATGCCGAGGTCGAGCGCGATCCGCCGGGCGGTGCCGGGGTGGTCGCCGGTCGCCATCACCACCCGAAGCCCGGCGTGTCGGCAGTGTTCGAGGGCCGCGGCCACGTCGCGTCGCGGCGGATCGCGGAGGGCGACGAGTCCGAGCAGGACGAGATCCCGATCGACGGGGTCCTCGACATCGGTGATCGATCCGGTCGCGACCGCGAGCACCCGCAGTCCGTCGGCCGCGAGTCGATCGGCGCGGTCGAGCCATGACCGATGATCGTCGTCGGTCAGCCGGCGGTCGCCCGAGCCGGTGCGGATCGACGTGCAGGACGGCACGATCGACTCGGCCGCCCCCTTCGCCGCGATCCGGAACCGCGACTCGCCGCCGTGCACCGTGATCATCCGACGCGTGGCCGGATCGAAGGGCTCCTCCCGCCGCTCGGGATTCGCGGCGAGCAGACGGGATCGGTCGATGCCCGCCTCGTCCGCGGCGACGAGCATCGCGATCTCCAGCGGATCGCCGGGTCGGTCGTCCCCGGCGTCTCCGGCACTCGGGAGGGCCGCGTTGTTGCAGAGCGCCATCGTCTCGTGCATCTCGATGCGGACTCGGTCGAGTTCGGACGGGACCACGGGTGGCGGCGTCCCCGTGCCGTCCGCGGCCCCAAGGTCGATCGGGCCGTCGGCGAGTTCGAACCGCACGACCCGCATCCGGTTCTCGGTGAGCGTGCCGGTCTTGTCCGCGATGATGACGCTCGTGGCGCCGAGCACCTCGACCGCGGCCAGCCGCTTCACGAGGGCGTGATGCCGGGCCAGTCGCCAGAGTCCGCGGGCGAGCGCGACGGTCGCGACGATCGGCAATCCCTCGGGAATCGCCGCCACCGCCAGAGCCACGCCGATCTCCAGCATCTCCAGCACCGGCCGCCCCCGGGCCACGCCGAGGACGATCGTCAGCACCGTGATCCCGAGCACCAGCCAGAGCAGGCGGGCTCCGAGTCGTTCCAGTCGTCGTTCCAGCGGCGTGGTCGTGTCCTCCGCCGTCGCGGTCAGATGCGCGACCCGGCCGACCTCGGTCTGCATCCCGATCGCCACCACCACCGCCCGCCCGGAGCCGCGAATGATGCGAGTGCCCCGGTGCAGCATGCAGCGCCGATCGGAGGCGGGGGTGTCGGCCGGGACCGGGTCGATCGATCGGGAGACCGACTCGCTCTCGCCGGTCAGCATCGATTCGTCCACCGCGAGCGTGTTCGACTCGATGATCCGGGCGTCCGCGGCCACGATGTCTCCGCCCTCCACGATCACCAGATCGCCGATCACGAGCGACTCGTCGTCGATCATCCGATCCACGCCGTCGCGTCGCACCCGGACCTGCGCTCGTCCGAGCGACCGGAGCGCTTCCATCGAGCGGACCGCCCGCCATTCCGCGGTGAACCCGATCACGGCGTTGATCGCGAGCACCAGCCCGATCGCGGTCGCCTCGAGCCGAAGTCCGAGGACGAGTGACGCCACGGCGGCCGCGGCGAGAATGATCACCACCGGACCGCGGAACTGGTCGATCACGATCCGGCCGATCGGGCGGCGTCGGCGGACGGCGAGTCGGTTCGGTCCGTGCCGTGCCAGACGCTCGGAGGCGTCCGACTCGGTGAGGCCTCGGTCGGGATCGGTGTGGAGACCGCTCACCACCGCCGCCGCCGAACCGGCCCACGGGGCCGTGATCGATCCGGGATCGGTCGCGTCTCCCGAGTCGTCGGGGCGGGCGGTAGTCTGGACGGGGATGGTCGCGATCATGGCGGGATCACGACATCGTTCACGGGACGGAGAGATCACGCCATCGGGCGGAATCCCCGAAGCTCTGGAGGCACCGGGTGCCACTGATCAGCACGAGGACGCTTCAGGAACGGGTGGGCTTCGTTCGTGCGACGGGGCTCTCGGGCTGCGTCGCACGACTCGCCTGCGCGGTCGATGGTCGCCCGCGGGCCGGCCGCTACCGGCATCCCGCCTTCGCTCATCCGCTCGAGATCCGGATCGGCACCACGGACTTCAAGGTCTCTCGGCAGTGGTCGGTGATGAACGAGGCGTGCTCGCGAGGCGAGGGATGCCGGCTCGTGGTGGATGCGGGCGCGAACATCGGGGCGAGCAGCCTTCGGCTCGCCGATCGCTTCCCGGGCAGTCGGGTCGTGGCGATCGAACTCGAGGAGGCGAATCATCGGCTGCTGCAGCGAAACGCGGGAGTGAACCCGCGGATCGAGGTGCGGCACGCCGGACTCTGGTCGCGACCGGCGATGCTCCGCGTCGACAACACGCACGGCGGCACCGCGTGGGCGCACTTCGCCGTCGAGGGAGGCGAGGCCGACGAGGTGGGCGTTCCCGGAATCACCGTGGATCGCATCCTCGAGGAGATGGCGTCGCATGGAATCGATCGGATCGATGTGCTCAAGATCGACATCGAGGGTGGTGAACTGGATGTCCTGCAGAGTTGCGACGCATGGATCGATCGCGTGGACGCGATCATGATCGAACTGCACGAGGACGACCGACCCGGGGCGACCGCCGCCTTCGAGCGGGCGGTTCGCGACTTCCCGCGGCGATGGACCGAGGGCGAGCTCGTCTGCGTGGCGCGGGCCGATGCGAGGATCCGCGAGCCCGGTTCGTAGGCTGGAGGTCAGTCGGCGACGAGTCTGCGGCGCAGGAAGTCGAGTCGGCGTCGATGTCCGTAGGCCGTCTCCGCGGCCCCGTGGCCGGCGGAGGGCAGGAGCACGAACTCGAAGTCCTTGTCCGCCTTGACGAGAGCGTCCACGACCTGGAGCGTGGAGGCGGGATCGACGTTCGAGTCGAGGCCGCCGAGGATCAGCATGAGCTCCCCGTCGAGCCGATGGGCCTGCGTGACGTTCGACTGTTCGGCGTAGTGCGGGCCGACCGGCCAGCCCATCCAGAGCTCGTTCCACCAGATCTTGTCCATCCGGTTGTCGTGGCATCCGCAGTCCGCGACCGCCACGTCGTAGAAGTCGCCGTGGGCGAGGAGCGCCCGCAGCGCGCTCTGGCCTCCGGCGCTGCCGCCGTAGATGCCGACGCGATCGAGGTTCATCCAGGGACGGTCCTTCGCCGCGGCCCGCATCCACGCGATGCGATCGGGGAAGCCCGAGTCGCCGAGGTTCCTCCACGCGACATCGTGGAAGCCCTTGGAGCGCCAGTTGGTGCCCATCCCGTCGAGCTGCACGACCACGGTCCCGAGATCGGCGACCTCGCGCATCCGCCAGTGTCGCGACCACGACTTGGGCACGAAGTGCCCGTGAGGACCGGCGTAGATGTGCTCGACGACGGGGTACGACGCGTCCACCTCGAATCCGCGGGGACGCACGATCACCCCCCAGATGTCGGTCTCGCCGTCCCGTCCCTTCGCACTCAACCGTTCGGGCATCGTCCAGCCGGTGGCGAGCAGGCCACTCGCATCCGCGCGGGCGAGCTCGGCGATCAGGGCCCCGTCGCGGGTTCGCCGCAGTTCGTGCACGGGTGGAAGATCCACCCGGCTCCAGCGATCGATGTAGAAGCGGCCGTCGGGCGAGAACTCGATCTCATGCGTGCCGTCACCGCGGGTGAGCCGGGTCATCGCGCCGGTCTCGAGATCGATGATCGCGTGATGCACGTGATACGGATCCTGGTCGGGGTCGATCCCCATGAGCCGGACCCGCACCGTCCCGGCGTCCTCGTCGACGTCGTCCACCGCCCGGACGAGCCAGTCGCCGGCGGTCAGTGGGCGCCGGGCACCGGTCGTGAGATCGACGACCTCCAGATGATTCCAGCCGCTCCGCTCGGTCATCCAGATCGCGTGGTCGCCGTCCCGGAGAACATGCAGGAAGGTCTTCGCCGCGTAGTCGATGAACGTCGGGGAGGTCTCCTCGACGAGGACGCGGCTCCCGCCGGTGCGGGTGTCGATCTCCAGCAGTCGCAGCACCTGATGACCACGCTGGTTGTGAAGCAGGCGGACGCGGTCGCCGTCGGGATGCCACGACACGCGGTCGATCGACCAGGGATCGGGCGCGAGATCGGGGTCGAGGTCGATCCGCCGCCCGGTCGCGATCTCGATGACCGCCGGATGCGGGTGTGCGATACGGTCGCCCGGCTTGAGGTAGTCGAGGGTTCGAAGATTCGGCTGGATGTCATGCGGGTCGTCGGTCTCCCGGTCGGGCGCGACATCGATGAGATGCACGGCATGCCGCTCGGGCGCGTCGATCCGCATCGCCAGCACGAATCGGCCGTCGGGCGAGGGATGGACTCTTCCGCTCCACGCCGACTCGGGCGTGCCATCCTCGGTGAGTCGCCGGACGGTGCCGTCCGGGTCGATGACATGCAGGTCGTGCTCGCGCACCTCGAACCGTGGTCGATCCTCGGACGCGGAAGCCGGACGATCCGGGCGGCGGCGGCTCGGAAGCTCCGCCCACGCCGCCAGTGCGGCGGAGTCGATCGTGAGGGTCGCGTCGTGTCCGGGCGCGACCCAGCCGCACCGCACCCGGTCGTCGTCCCCGACCGCAAGCCACGCGTGACCGGCGAAGGTGTGCTGACGCCGATCCTCGCCGGGACCGAGTCGTCCATAGGACTGCCGGGTTCCCGTCCGATCCAGCCAGACGAGATCCACGGCGGTGTCGAGCCGGTTGCGGATCGACAGATGGACCTCGCCCCCGAGGTCGCGGGAACGGCGAGCCCGGGCGGGGTCCAGATCCGGACCGTTCGCCGGGCCCGACGCGGGCACCACCCGACCGGTGAGGGCGTCCACCCTGATCCGGACCGACCCCTCGTCGGTCTCCAGCGTGTGCTCCAGCTCGGTTGGAGAGACCCAGCGGGCCTGGATCGATTCGTTGCGGACCAGATCGTCGGCCGTGCCGGAGACGGGATTCAGGAGGGGCAGGGCCGCGAGCAGGGCCGATCCGACGGATGTGGTCCGTCGGCCGGTCCCCCGCAGGCGGGGCAGGGCGAAGCATCGAATCGGCATGGGAGGAGACCGGGGGAGCGGGCGGGGGATTCCAGGGGGTTCGCCTCGATGGCGAGGGAGGCCGGGGAATCAAGCGTATGGAAATCGTCGATCGGTTGGTACCATCCAGCGGCCGACCTCGCCATGCGGGCGGGGTCGGGTCGGCGTCGAGCGTCCCGAGCACCCGCGTCGATCGAATCCTCCACTCGGGCCAGCCCTTCGGACTCCGCCAGTCATGATCAGCATCTACGTCGGGAACCTTCCGTTCTCGGCCACCGAGGACGAGCTCACCGAGCTGTTCTCCCCGCACGGCACCGTGCATCGCGTCCATCTCGTGACCGATCGAGAGACCGGTCGTCCCCGTGGCTTCGGATTCGTCGAGATGGACGACGATGAAGGTCGCGCCGCAGTCGCCGCGCTCAATGGCCACGACTTCGGTGGTCGGCCGCTGACCGTCAACGAGGCTCGTCCGCGAGAAGAACGCGGCGGCGGTGGTGGCTTCCGCGGTGGTGGTGGCGGTGGTGGTGGCGGCGGCGGCGGAGGTGGTGGCTTCCGACCTCGCGGCGAAGGCGGCGGGGGCGGCGGGTTCCGACCTCGCCGTGAAGGCGGCGGCGGCGGAGGCGGAGGCGGTGGCTTCCGTGGCGGCGGCGGCGGTGGTGGCGGTGGTGGTGGATTCCGCGGCGGTGGCGGCGGCCCCGGTGGTCCCGGCGGCGGTGGCGGCGGCGGCGGCGGCATGTTCGAGAAGG
>JAUIHC010000192.1 GCA_030432455.1 Phycisphaerae bacterium
AACACCACCAGCGACTATCCGGTCGCGTCCTGGGACATCTTTCCGACCGCGGTCGAACTCGCCGGCGCGTCCACGACGACCGACCTCGACGGCGTCTCGATCGTGCCCACGCTGCTCGGGCTCCCGGGGCAGGCGGCGCGGACGCCGCTCTACTGGGAGACGCCCGCGGGCAACGGTCTTCAGGCGGTGCGGGACGGCGACTGGAAGGCGGTCCGCCTCAACGCCCAGAGCTCGCCCGACGGCCCGATCCAGCTCTTCAACCTCGCCACCGATCCGAACGAGACCACCAACGTCGTCGATCAGCACCCCGATGTCGCCCGGCACATGTGCGAGCTCATGGCGACCGAGCGGTCCCCCGCGATCTATCAGGAATGGATGTTCTGCCCGTGAGCGCCTCGATCTCGATCATCGTGGCGAGCGCTGCGCTTGCCGCCATGCCCTCCGGCGGGACGACGACCCTGATCTGGACCGGCGACGGTGACGGCGTCTCGGTGGCGGACGAGGCGAACTGGTCGGGCACGCCCGACGGCGGTGTCATCGACCTGTCGTCCATCACCGAGATTCTCGTGATCGACGATGCCCTGGCCATGGTGGGCGGTCCGACCGGGTCGGCGACGCTGAACTTCTCCGGCGAGGGCGGGCTCGTGGTTCATGCGGGAACGCTCACCCGAAGCGGTTCGAATCAGGCCATCGAGAACGGCTTCCTGCTCATGGCCGGCGGCACCGTCAAGCGGCAGTGGATCAGTCGCTGCTCGGTCCGGCTCGAAGGCACCGGCCGCGTCGAACTCTCCGGCGGCAACGATCCGCTTCCCAACGGGACGGTCATCGACCTCGGGTCGATGCGGGCCGGCGTGGACTTCCTCAACGAGACGCCGGGCGATGTGGTCGTCGAGCATCTGGCGAAGTTCTCGGTCAACGGAAGCGCCCCGATCGTCGGGAAGAACATCCTTCTCGAGACCTTCAACGGCGGGCTCGGCTGCTCGCTCTCGATCCTGCCGGACATCTGCCCGGCCGATCTCAACGGCGATCTCTCGGTGAACGGCGCCGACCTCGGCATCCTGCTCGGTGCGTTCGGCACCGCGAGCGAGCAGGCCGACGTCGACGGCAACGGCACCGTGGACGGCGCCGACCTCGGGCTCATGCTGGGGGCCTGGGGGGCCTGTCCGACCGGTCCGGATGTTCCGGACTGCGGCAGCCCGAAGCACTGCGAGATTCTGTATCCCGATCTTCCGTAGCGACGGCATCGCCGTCACCAGTCGTGTGATTCCGGGGGTCTTCTAAGGAGTCACCAGAGATGAACGCCCGAATTCTTCTGTCCGCATCCCTCGTCGCCGCGACGACCGTCGGCGCCACCGCCGAGACCCTCATCTGGACCGGGGCCGGCGACGCCACCTCGTTCGGTCAGGCCGCCAACTGGGACGGAACGCCGACCGGCGGCGTCCTCGACATCAACGCCCTCGTGGACGACTTCGTCATCGACGACCCCGCCGCGTGCATCGGCTGTCCGGGCGGCGTCGCCCAGCTCAGCTGGGTCTCCGGCAGCGGCAGCCTCACCATGACCGCCGGCGAGTTCAGTGGCGCCAGCGGTCTTCGCTACACCACGCTGAACCTCTCCGGCGGCGTGATGACCCGTCAGTTCTTCCTCGAGGTGACGGCCACCATCTCCGGCGACGCCGAGCTGCGACTCAACGGCGGTGCGAACCCGCTCAATCTCTCGACGCTCGACGTGCAGGGCACCGACGCGGCCGTGTACTTCCTGAACGAGACCCCCGCCGACTTCCTCGCCGAGCATCTCTCGAAGTTCACCTTCGACGGCCTGCCGCCGATCGAGGGCGTGACCTTCACGGTCGAGAGCGACGGTGGTCCCGGGTGCATCGTCCGCTCCCTCGGTGGTGCGGTCACGCCGCAGGACCTCACCTGGACCGGTGCCGGCGACGGCGAGAGCTTCGCCGATGCCGCCAACTGGGACGGCACGCCGACCGGCGGGACCATCAACCTGAACACGCTCGTGGATCGCTACACCATCGGCGAGGGCACGGTCGGCGGCGAGTTCGGCGTGCTCCAGATGTACTTCCTCGCCGACGGCGAACTCGTCATGACCGGTGGTGAACTCTCGCAGGGGGCGGGCGCCGGCACCCAGGGCATCACGGGCGGTGCGGTCACCATGACCGGCGGCACGCTGAATCGACAGTTCCTGAGCGGCCTCGGAGCCTCGATCTCCGGCACCGCGAGCGTGATCCTCGCCGGCGGCGCCGATCCGCTTCCGTTCGGCACGACCGTCGATCTCTCGGGCGGCGACTGCTCGATGACCTTCCTCAACGAGACGTCCGCCGACTTCGAGGCCGAGCATCTTGCGAAGATCACCATCGACGGCGAGCCCGCGGTGATCGGCGAGAACCTGCAGGTCGATGCCTCGGGCAAGACGGGCTGCGTGGTCTCGGTGATCGTTGTCGCGGGCTGTCCCGCGGATCTGAACGGTGACGGCGCCGTCAACGGCGCCGACGTCGGCCTGATGATCGGGCAGTGGGGCGCCTGTGCCGGGTGCGACGCCGATCTCAACGGCGATGGCCTCGTCGATGGCGCGGACTTCGGCCTGCTCATCGGCGCCTGGGGCCTCTGCCCCTGATCGACGGTTCTCCTCAAGGGGCCGGCCTTCGGGCCGGCCCCGTTGCGAATCTCCTGTGACCACCGACACCCTCCACCGGAAGCTCGACATGCAGCGTGTGTTCACCTCGACCCTCGTCCTTCTCGCGGCCTCGGCCGCGACCGCGGAGACCCTCGTCTGGACCGGCCTGGGCGACGGCACCTCGTTCGTCGATGCCGGCAACTGGGATGGGACGCCGACCGGTGGATTCATCGATCTGAACGCCCTCGTCGACGACTTCGTCATCGACGACCCGAACGCGTGCGTCGGCTGTCCGGGCGGCGTCGCCCAGATCAGCTGGGTCGCGGGCGAGGGAAGTCTGACGATGTCCGCCGGCGAGATGGCGGGCGGGGCGGGGGTCCGATTCACCACCGTCGATCTCTCCGGCGGCGACATGACCCGCATGTTCGCGCTGGAGTGCGCGTTCACGGTGTCCAACGACGCGGTGCTCACCTTCACCGGCGGAGGCAACCCGGTGAACCTCTCGACCATCGAGCTGGTGGGCGGCGATGCTGCGGTGGTCTTCACCGCGGAGACGCCCGACGACTTCCGGGCCGAGCATCTCACGAAGTTCACCTTCGACGGGCTTCCGGGGGTCGAGGGCGTCACCTTCGAGGTGGTTGCCGAGGGCGACCTCGGCTGCCGCGTCCGTTCGCTCGGCGGCACCTTCGAGGCACAGACCCTGGTCTGGAATGGCACGGGCGGCGACGGGATCTCGTTCACCGATGCGGCCAACTGGGACGGCACGCCGACCGGCGGCGTCATCGACGCGAACGCGCTCGTCGATCACTACATCATCGAGGACGGCATCATCGGCGCCGACGCGGATGGTGATGGTGCCGGGTACGGCGTTCGCCAGCTCTACTTCTACGGCGACGGCGATCTCACCATGACCGGCGGCGTCATGGAGCAGGAACTCGCCAACGGCACGCAGGGCATCACCGGCGGCCGGGTGTTCGTCTCGGGCGGGGTTCTCAACCGCCAGTTCCTCTCCGCCTGCGAGGCGTTCATCTCCGGAACCGCCGAGGTGGTGCTCAACGGCGGCGCCGATCCGGTGCCGTTCGGCGCGATCATCGATCTCTCGGGCGATCAGTGCAGCGTCACGTTCCTCAACGAGACGGTCGACGACTTCCGACTCGAGCACGCCACCAAGTTCCGCGTGGACGGGGCGCTTGCGGTCGAGGGCGTGAACATGCTGATCGAGCCGTTCGGCAAGACCGGCTGCGTCGTGACGGCGCTCGGTGCGGCGTGCCCCGAGGATCTCGACGGCAACGGCGAGGTCTCCGGCTCCGACGTCGGCGTCATGCTCGCCCAGTGGGGTGGTCCCGGATCGGGCGACCTCGACGGCGACGGCACCGTCGCGGGCGGCGACTTCGGTCTGCTGCTCTCCGCGTGGGGCGCGTGCCCGGTCAATCCGTGCGAGGGCGTCCGATGCGACGACGGAAACGAGTGCACCATCGACTACTGCAACCCGGTCACCGGCGAGTGCGTGCACGAGCTGATTCCCGGGTGCACGCCGGACTTCTGCGACGGCGTTGACTGCAACGACGGCGATCCGTGCACCATCGACTTCTGCGATCCGCTCACCGGCGAGTGCATCAACGAGTTCGTGGAAGGCTGCGGCGAGGGCGGTTGCGGCGATCCGCTCGCCGGTGCCTGCAACGAGGCCAACGGAACCCCGGGGTGCTCGGACGCCGCCTGCTGTGCCGGCGTCTGCGCCATCGACTCGTTCTGCTGCGAGGTCGAATGGGACGAGGCGTGCGTCAACCTCGCCGCGGGCGTGGGCGACTGCTGAGCCCGAAAGCGGCAGAGTCATTCATCATCAGCCCGGGCGGTTCGGCATCACGCCGAACCGCCCGGGCTGTCGTTGAGGGGCGATCAGCGGAACCCCACTCTCCACTTTCCACTATCTCGTTCACGCATCCAGCTCCGGCGACACGATCGGCCGACGATGGGATCGGATGGCATCGGTCGAGTAGACCGCGATCGCGATCCAGATGAGCCCGAACGCCGCGAGTCTCGTCGTGTCGATCGGCTCGCCGAACCAGACGACGGCCAGCACCAGTTGGAAGCTCGGCGAGAGGTACTGGAGCAGCCCGATCGTCGCGAGTCGCAGGCGCCGGGCCGCGGCGGCGAAGAGCACCAGCGGGACCGCGGTCACGATGCCGCCCGCGAAGAGCAGGAGATCGGTGCGGGTATCGACCTGCAGGAAGCTCGCCTCGCCGCGGCTCACGAGCCAGAGCTGGAGTCCGAGCATCAGCGGCAGCAGGAACGCCATCTCGATCGAGAGTCCGGTGATCGAGTCGGCCGACATCCGCTTTCGCAGCAGGCCGTAGCACCCGAAGGAGATCGGCAGGGTCAGCGAGATCCACGGCAGACGGATCCACCATGCGGTCGGGTCGAGCTCGTCGTCGGGCCGCGCGACCATCGCCGCATCGAGCGTGGACCACGCGAAGATCATCACCGCCACGGCGGCCAGGGCCACCGCCGCCCATTGCAGCGGTCGCAGACGCTCGCCGAGGAACAGTCGCCCGAGCAGCACCGAGACGAGCGGGTTGATGTAGTAGCCGAGACTCGCCTCGATCAGTCGGCCGCTCACCACCGAGTAGATGAAGACGAACCAGTTGATCGCGATCAGCCCGGTGGAGGCGAGGAGGATCGCGACGGTGCGGCGATCGGCGAGGGCGGTTCTGACCCGCCCGAACCCCGGCGGCAGGGCGAGCAGGATCAGCATCACCGGGAGCCCGGCAAGCACCCGCCACGCGAGCAGCTCCAGCGGCGCGACCGAGTCGAGGGCCTTGAAGTAGACGCCCGTGACGACGCCCCACCAGAGGTAGGCGCCGATCGCCTGCGTCACACCGACGGATCGGGCACGGGCGTCGGAGTCGGGGAGGGGGCCGGTTGTCATGCGGGGCGTCGGTTCGAAGGGGGGCCGGTACCGGAGTCAGCCCCGCAGGGCGATCGCCACCAGGACGTCGGCGAGCACCGCGCGAAGCGGCTCGGGAAGATCGGCCTCGGCATCGAGCCGGGCGAGGTTCCCGGCGATGGCGGCGAACGCCTCGATCTGGGCATCGACTCCGTGGATCCGGGCGACCGATTCCAGCAGCGGAATGAAGGCGTCGGGTGACGCATCGGCGCGGGCGAGGGCGGTCGCGAGCAGATCGATCCGGGTGGGGAGCCACTGGTCGGCGGGGCGTCGCACCTCGGTGGTGTTGGGGATGAGGAGCGAGTAGGCCAGGTCATAGCGGCCGCTTCGGTAGAGATCCGCCAGCGACTCGATGATCGTGGCCCGCTCGACTCGACCTTCGGAGAGGTCGCCGACGAGTCGCCCGGCAGCCACGGTCCGCAACGACCGGACGTCGTCGAGCATCCGACCGGGGTCCTGATCGGGGGGACGACTCGCCAGATGGGCGATGATCCGGTCGT
>JAUIHC010000193.1 GCA_030432455.1 Phycisphaerae bacterium
ACGATCACGCGACCGACACCGCGAGACTCGAGCCGCTCGAGGACCGCCCGGCCGAGGAATCCGGCCCCGCCGGTCACGATCACCGTCCTGCCTGTGAGATCCATGGCTGCTCCGAAGCCCGCGGGTCGAGGCTCGAGTTGGACGAGTCCGACGCGGCACCGTCTCATCGGTCGTCAGGCACCGCCATCTCTCCCCGGATCGCTCGATCGCCGGAGGATCGATGATGGTCCCGGAACCGCCAAAGACCTTCCGCTTCCGGACCGATAGTACCGTGCATGGTGCGCCGTTCCGCACGGTCGCCGACCTCGCATCGCCCCGGAGCCGCAGATGAGCAGCATTCCCGCCCGACGCGCCCTGATCACCGGCATCACCGGGCAGGATGGCAGCTATCTCGCGGAGTTCCTGCTCGACAAGGGCTACGAGGTCCACGGCATCATCCGCCGGTCCTCGAGCTTCAACACCGACCGCATCGAGCACATCTATCAGGACCCCCACGAGAAGGGTGTCCGGATGAAGCTGCACTACGGCGACCTCGCCGACAGCGCCGGACTCATGCGGCTCGTGCAGGAGGTCAAGCCCGACGAGGTCTACAACCTCGGCGCCCAGAGCCACGTCCGGGTGAGTTTCGACGAGCCCGAGTACACCGTGGACGTCGTCGGCACCGGCACCCAGCGGCTGCTGGAAGCGGTTCGGGCCTATCAGGACTGGGCGGGCAAGCAGGTCCGCTACTACCAGGCGTCGAGCTCGGAGATGTTCGGCAAGGTGCACGAGGTCCCGCAGCGGGAGACCACACCGTTCCATCCCCGCTCACCGTACGGCTGCGCGAAGGTCATGGGCCACTGGCTGACCGTGAACTACCGCGAGAGCTACGGCATGCACGCCTCCTGCGGGATCCTCTTCAACCACGAAAGCCCGCGGCGGGGCGAGACGTTCGTCACCCGCAAGATCACCCGCGCGGTCGGACGCATCAAGCTCGGCCTGCAGGACAAGCTCTACATGGGCAACATGACCGCCCAGCGCGACTGGGGGTTCGCCGGCGACTACATCGAGGCGATGTGGATGATGCTCCAGCAGCCCGAGGGCGACGACTACGTGGTCGCGACCGGCACCATGATCTCGGTGCAGGAGTTCGCCGACATGTGCTTCGCGCAGGTCGGGCTCGACTCCAAGGACTTCATCGAGATCGATCCGCGATACTTCCGCCCCGCCGAGGTGGAGGAGCTTCTCGGCGACCCGACCAAGGCGAAGGAGAAGCTCGGCTGGGAACCGAAGACGAGCGTCGAGGAACTCGCCCGCATGATGGTCGAGAGCGACCTTGAACTCGCACGCCGCGAGAAGACGCTTCGTGACGCGGGTCACCAGGTCGCGGGACGGATCTGACCGAGGGCTCTTCCGGGAGGTTCGCCATCGACGCGCTGCTGACGATCTTCGGCTTCTTCATGCTGGTCGCGCCGCTGGTGCTGATCCTCTGGAACAGCCACCGCTGGGGCGAGGATCTGGTCACCCCCAAGAACCTGTTCCTCGTCGGCGTCGCGAACTTCATGGGCGTCGCCGGACTCTCCTGCGGCATCGCGGGCCTCTACCACAGTGACAGCACCCTGGGCGACGCCCTGTGGTTCCTGCTCGGCACCGCCCTGTTCTTCGCCGCGTTCTTCTGGTCGTATCGCCGGTGGCGGCTGCCCCGGAGGATCGGCGACCGGGTCTTCGCCCAGTCGCCTCCGGTCAACGTGCTGACCCTCAATGTCGCGGGGGCGGCGCTCCTCATGACCGGCGTGGTCTCCGCGGTCCTGCCCGTCGAGATCCCGATCGTCGGACAGATCCTCGACGTGCTCGGCAAGCAGCTGCCCGCCGGCGCCCTCGCCATGTTCCTGGTCGCCTGGCTCCGGAATCCGGTGAACGTGGTCTATCTGGTCGGCGCAGGCGTCTCCCTCGCCATGGCGCTGTTCATCTCGTTCTTCGGGGCCGGTCGCCATCCGCTGTTCTCGGCGATGGTGGCAGTGCTGATCGCCTGGTACTGGTCGCGATGGCGCTATCAGCGGCAGTCGCTGACGATCGCGAAGCTGACCGCCCTCGGCATCGGTGCGTTCTTCGTCATCCTCGTCTACAGCAGCTTCCGCCACGACTACATGGGCGAGGCGGACACGGGCGTGGCGGTCGACCGACTCAAGCAGCTGCTCCGATTCGACGTCCAGATGAGCGGCGCCGCGGAGGACTACCTTCGCGAGGACGCCGTGGCGGTGGGCCTGGTCTGCGTCGAGAAGTTTCACCGGACCGGAAGCCCCGACTGGTTCCACACGTTCCGATTCGTCCTGTCCAATCCCATCCCCCGCGACTGGTGGCCGGACAAGCCTCAGGCGCTGGGCGAGTCGCTGCCCGAGAGCCTGGGCAAGTTCTCGACGGGATATGTCAACTGGGGGCCGTCCATCATCGGCAACGCCTTCCACGACGGCGGCGTGATGATGACGATCGTCTACGGACTGATCGTCGGGGGATTCCTGCGGGTCTTCGACGACGTCATTCGACGCCAACCCGGGAATCCGTGGCCAATCGCGCTCCTCGCCGCGATGTCCCCGAAGATCGTCGGGTACAGCCGAGGTGACATCTCGATCTACACCGTCGAGATCATCGGCCTCTGCGTCATCGTGTTTGGACTGCTCTGGTCGCTCCGACTCTTCTTCGGAAGCTGGCCCGACGACACCTGGTCCGAGGCGGCGGACGATGAGTGGCTCGACGAGGACGACCTCAGTCCGACCGCCGACGATTCTGGATCCTGACGAACGGCCGCAGCTCGTCGTCCTTTCCGGCGGGCTTGATCGAGGGCTTGGGGCGTCCGCCGCCCGACGTCGAGGGTGACGAGTCGCCCGCTCTCGCGGCGGCTTCACCCGTCTCGAGCGGTGCCAGACGCGAGGACGGAGGGGTCGGGGACGCCATCCGCGAATTCGCATTCGGATCCACGCCGAGCTGCTCGTCGATGCCCTCGACCAGTTGGTCGATGGTGATTCCTGCCTCGCGGAGACCGTCGCCACGGAAGACCACGGTGTGGCCGTCGAGCAGGGCGGCCCGGATGCGGAAGATCGCGTCCTGCACGTCCTCCGGCTCGGAACTGGCGCCGCGGATGTCGTTGAGGATCCGGACGACTTCGCCTTCGATCTCGTCGTTGCGGACGCGGGCGCTGTTGGACCGCTGCTCCGGATCGGACATGTGCCACCACCCCTCCATCGACGCCACGGGGAATCGCTTCCAACCGGGCGCCGCCAGCCGGGGACGCGACTCGATGTAGACCCGAACGCCGGTTCCTTCGAGGAAGCGATAGAACCCGAACTCGGGGCCATCGTCAGGCAGCCGCGACGCGGCGTCCGCCCCGATCGAAGCCCCCGCCTGAAGCAGCGGCTGGATGCACCGGAGCGCCGTGGAGATGGCGGCCACGGGATCTCGCCGATCCCGTGCCCGGGCGAGTCGGTCGTCGTCGAAGACCGCGGTGCCGATGTAGGCGACCAGTTCCACCGGCTCGCCGAAGCGGCCTCGCACCACCGGCCGCCAGGCCGTCGCGAAGTCGTCGGTCAACTCGGTGAGTCCCGCCTCCTTGGCATCGAGGTACTGATCGAACTGCATGTCCTCGCCGGGCACCGTCCCGAAGGGGTTGTGGAGCCAGAATCGACGAAGTCCCCACTGGTAGGCCGGTCGCACCCGATCCTCGACGAACTCGGTCCAGCCTCCGGATCCGACCTGCCGGGTCTTCACATTGCGGCGGGCCTCGTTGCCGCTGTCCGAACCTCCGATGAGCCAGTACTCGATCAGACGCTCGCGGGCCGGACGGATGCCCGGCTCGACGTCATCCGCGAACGACGGACCGACGATCAGACTCGCCGCCGCCAGAACACCGGCCCCCAGACTCCTTCGAATGCACATTGGTGAACCTCCCGGCATGAAACTCAGACCTGTCCTCGATACGATCGGATCCGACCGGTTCCGGCGATCAGTTTCCACCCTCCCGGCCGACCCTTGAATGCATCTCGGACCTGTTCCATTCGGATGACACGACCATGTTGACCCGGAGTGCCGCCCGGGGTGCGAGCCTCACTCTCGCCGCCAGCATGGTCGGACGGGTGGCGGCGATGGCCGCTCAGGTCCTGACCGGGCTCCTGCTGGTCGAGGACGACTTCGGCGTCTATGCCGCTGCGATCGGCCTGCTCGGAGTCGCGGGCCTCTTCCGGGGCGGATCACCTCAGTCGTATCTGGTGACGCTGCCACCGACCCGTCGCCGTTACCGGACTGGCACCGTCTTCTGGGTGGCCACCGCTCTGTACCTGATCGGGATCGTTCCTCTGCTGGTCGCGGCCCCGGCCCTCGCCCGACACCTCGAGATTCCCTCGCTCCCCCCCCTGATCTGGGTGGTCTCGGGAACGACGCTGCTGGTTCCCGCCCGCGCCGTCCTCCGCGCCCGTCTCAACGCGGAGTTCCGATTCGGCGCCAACGCCACGGCGCAGCTGGTGAACGACGTGATCGTCTACACGCTCACGATCCTGCTGGCGGTTCTTCTCCGAAGCGCCATGGCCCTCGCCCTGCCGGTACTGCTCGGGGGCCTCGTGGAGATCGCCCTGCTCGCGTGGATGGCGAAGCCGCACCGCTGCGACTTCATTCCGCGACGACGACTTCTGGGCCCCGTGATCTTCCAGCTCCGCTGGCTCGTCGCGGTATCGGCGATGATGAGTCTCTGGACCAACGGCGACTACTTCATCGCCGAGTTCCTCGTGCCGACCGCGGTGCTCGGCGGCTACTACTTCGGCTATCAGCTCGCGGTGCAGCCGGGCCGACTCTTCAACGTCTCGGTCCTCAACGTGCTGGTCCCGGTGGTGCGACGGGTCGCCCACGATCAGGCCCGCCTGCAGTCCGCGCTTCGGCGCATGCTTGGCCTCGGCGGCTTCGCGATCACGACCCTGAACGTGGCCCTGCTCGCGATGATCGAGCCGATCGAGCGTGTGGTCTGGGCCGGGCGATGGTCGGAGACGGTGCCCGCGGTGCAGATGCTCGCGATCGGTCTTTCCTTCGCCTCGATCTTCAACATCGCCACGGCACCGTTCATGGCCCAGCGTCGATATCGCGACGCCCTGCTCTGCCATGCGCTCCGAGCGGTCGGCGTGGTCGGCGGCGCCGCCGCGGGCTCCGTCCTCGGTGCCACCATCTCGAGCATCGCGGGCTGGGTGTCCGCCTCGATGGCGATCACCGCCGTCATCGGCATCGCCTGGGTGCTTCGCGACTACGGCGTGCGGGCGATGCCGGTCGTCGGTCACATGTTCCGCTGCACGCTTCCGCCGATCGTCTCCGCGATCGCCGCCGCCCTCGTCGGGTCGATGGTGCTGGACGCGGCCGGCGACGGGCGAGTCCCCGCAGTGCTGTCGCTGGCCGCCGCGGGCGGTACGTTCGGGGTGAGCGTGGCGTTCTCGCTCATGCTGCTTCCGGCGACCACGCGTCGAGAGTTGGTGGCCCTGCTTCCCGGACGCGTGCATGCGCGGTTGCCCCGGTCATGGAGAGCGACGGATCCACCCGCATCGGAGGATCGGATCGACGGTCCGCCTTCGACCGACCGATAGAATCGGGACCTGAGTCGTCGATGACGACGGCCCTCGGAAACGTCGGTCGATGCATTCCCTCCACTACCTGCCCACGCTCGATCCCGATTCCGGGGGTGTCCGGTCGTACGTGCTGGACCTCCTGGAGCTGCTGAATCGTGCCGGTCATGACACGACACTGGTGACGCCGGAGCCGTTCGGTCACGCCTCGCGGACCGGCGAACCGGGCCGGGGAGATCATCATCTGGTCGTGGTGAAGGAGCGGCCTGACATGCTCGGGCGGTTTCCCGTCCGATCCATCGAGGCCATCTTCGACCAACTCCCGTCACCCCCCGACCTGCTGCACCTGCACGGAATGTGGTCGAGCCCGAATCTCCAGCTTGCCTCGGCGGCCGCCCGCCGAGGGATTCCCTACCTCGTGACGATCCACGGGATGCTGGACACCTGGTGCATGACCAAGAGCACCCTGCGGAAGCGGGCCTTCCTCGCCCTCGG
>JAUIHC010000194.1 GCA_030432455.1 Phycisphaerae bacterium
CCGGCGAGCACCTTCATGAGCGTGCTCTTGCCCGCGCCGTTCTCACCCACCACCGAGACGACCTCACCCGCCTCGATCGCGAGGGAGACGCCCGCGAGGGCGGTCACGCCCGGGTAGCGCTTCACGATGCCGGTGGCGGAGAGCAGCATTGGGTGAGATCGCGTCGAAGGCCCGCCGATCACTCGGAGGCGACGGGCGCCTTCCCGGTCTTGACGCGAAGATCGTTCCAGAAGGCATCGACGTCCGCGGCGCGGATGGTTCGGGCGGGGATCGCGACCATGCCGCTCTCGGGCACACCCGCATCCTCGCCGCGGGCGAGCTTCGCAAGGATCTCCACGCTCATGCGACCGTACTCGTAGGGGTTCTGCACCACGGTGCCGACCACGTTGCCGTCCTTGATCCCCTGCAGGGTCTCGTCGTCCTCGTCGAACCCGACGACCACGACCTCACCGAGTCGATCGGCGCCCTCGAGGGCCTCCAGGATGAGGGGCGGGTTGTAGGCGAAGAGCCCGACCATGCAGTCGACCTCGGGATGGCGGCTGAGGACGTCCTCGACGTTGGCCTTGGCCTTCGCACGATCGAACTGGTCGGTCAGGGTGCCGAGGATGGTGTAGCCGTTCCCCTCCACCGGCGAGCCCGGCTCGTCGTAGCGGCCGGAGTCGGGCTCGCGGCCGAGCACCTCGTCGATGAGTCCCTGACGCCGGAGCCGCGCATTGTCCTGTTCGAGCCGGCCGACGAAGACGAAGACCTCGCCGCCATCGGGAAGCGCCTCGCGAAGCAGTCGTCCCGCCATGCGACCCGCGTCGTAGTTGTCCATCCCCACGTAGGCGAGACGCTTCGAGCCGGGCGCATCGGAATCGTGCGTGATGACGCTGGTCCGGTCCGCGGCGGCGTCGATGACGTCGATCTGGTTCGCCGCGTCGATCGGGCTCACCGCGATCCCGTCCACCCCTCGGGTCACGAGGTCCTCGAGCATCCGCTTCTGGTCGGTGACGCCGCCGGTCGGCATGAGGACCTCGACCTGCACGTCGAACTCGTCGCCCGCGGCGGTCGCCCCGGCTTCGGCGATCTTCCAGAAGTCCGCGACTCCGTTGGTGACGTACGCGACGCGGGGCGGCGCCTCGGCCCCCGCGTCTCCCGACGAGGTCGCGGACGACCCCCCGCCCTCACTGCATCCGACGAGCATCGCGACCGCGATGAAGGAACCGACCAGACGACCATGAATCATGCGTGCACCCTCGAATCGACAGGACAGTTTCCACTACTACTACGACGACTACTACGACTACTACGCCCCTCTACTGCACCGTCATCCCGCCGTTGACGTGGATGTTCTGCGCCGTGATGAACGACGCCGCATCGCTGGCGAGAAACGCGACGATGCCCGCGACATCCTCGGGAACGCCCCAGCGATCCATCGGGATGAGGGCGCGGTACGCGTCCTTCTCCTCCTGCGGATCGTGGGCGTGCCGCTCGACCGGGATCCACCCGGGCGAAACCATGTTGACGGTGATGTTCCACGGCGCGAGTTCGGTCGCCATCGACCGGTTCCAGCCGTTCTGCCCGCCCTTCGCCGCGACGTACGGACTGAAGTTCCCGACCCCGCGGGCGACGACCTCGCTGCCGATGTTGACGATCCGCCCCCACCGCTGCGCCTTCATGTGCGGGAGCACCGCCCGGGCGAGCAGGAACGGGCTTCGCACGAAGAAGTCGAGCATCGACTGGTGGAACGCCCAGTCGTAGTCCTCGATCGACTTGTGCGGCTGATCGGGGGTCGCGTTGAGCACGAGGATGTCGATCGGACCGAGGGTCGCGGCGACCTCCTCGACGAGTCCCGCGACCGCCGCCTCGTCGATCACCGAGCCTCGAACGAGGCATCCTTGGTGGCCACGCGACTCGAACGCCGCGAACGCGGCCTCGGCCCGCGCCTCGTCGTTGGCGAAGTTGAGCGCGACCATCGCCCCGGCCCGCGCGAGTCCGCACGCCATCGCGAAACCGAGGCCGGTCGTCGATCCGGTCACGAGCGCCACCCGACCGCGCAGGTCGATGATGGGCGCCGTGCTGTCACCGGACGCGGCCGACGGGCCGTCGGACTGAGACATCTCTGGGCTCCACGGAGGGCGATGTCCGCAACCTACCGCGCCGACGGCGGCGAGGATGCACCCGCGATGTCACCGCGTGCTCAGTCCTCGTCGGCGGTGCCCACGGGCCGGGAGACCCGGTCGCGTCGCTTGGCCTCGATCCGCTCCGCCGCGGGCACCCGAACGTCTCGAACCAGACCGAGTCGCTCCATGGTGCGGATGGCGATCCAGCTGGAGTCGAACTGCCACCACTCCAGACCGTGGCGTGCCGAGGTCGGGAAGGCGTGGTGGTTGTTGTGCCAGCCCTCGCCGAGGGCGAGCACGCCGACGATCGGGTTGTTGCGGCTGTGATCACCGGACCGGAAGGGTCGATCGCCCCACAGATGGCAGATCGAGTTCACGCTCCAGGTGATGTGATGCACCACGAGCACCCGAACCAGACCACCCCAGATGAAGCCGAGGAACATCCCGCGAAGGAATCCGCCACCGATCGCGATCTCGAGCAGTCCGCCGAGGAGCGTCGGGATGACCAGACTCAGCGCGACCCAGAGCGGGAAGAGCCCGCTGATCCGCCGGATGAGCGGGTCTCGAATCAGGTCCGGAACATAGCGGTCGAGCGGATCGCCGGGAGGATGGAAGATCCACCCCATGTGGGCGTTCCAGAAGCCCTTCAGCATCGCGCGGACGCCGTCGCCGTGACCGTGAGGCGAATGCGGATCGTCCTCGGAGTCGCTGTGCTGATGGTGCTTGCGATGGGTCGCGCACCACCGGAGGATCGACCCCTCGACCGCCATCGAGCCGAGGATCCCGAGTGCCGCGACCACGACCGGGCCGGCACTGAAGGACTTGTGGGTGAAGTACCGGTGGTAGCCGACCGTGATGCCCATGCCGGTCGCGATGTACATGAGCGTCATGAGGACGAGCTGCGGCCAGTCCACACCGTTGCCCCACATGTACACGATGCCGACGACGAGGCCCACGACCGGGAGCAGGATCGCGATGAGGTTCGCGACCCGGCTCCGGAGCGGAAGCCCCGCATAGCCGTCGATCTCGTGATCGTGATCGGCGTCCGGAAGAGAATCGGTCGCGGGCGGCGTGGTGCCGCCCGCGACCGGGGGAGTATCAAGCGTCGTCATGCGAGGCAGCTCACCAGCCGCCGCGGTTGCCGCCGCCACCGCCACCGCGGTAGCCGCCACCACCGCCGCCGCCGCCGCGGAAGCCGCCGCCGCCGCCACCACCGCCACGGGGACGATCCTCACGGGGACGGGCTTCGTTGACGTTCATCGAACGGCCACCGAAGTCGCTGTTGTTGAGCGCCTCGATCGCGGCGTTGGCCTGACCGGAGTCGGGCATCTCGACGAAGGCGAAACCGCGGGGGCGGCCGGTCTCGCGATCCATGATGAGGGCGACGTCGGAGACTTCACCGTGCGCCTCGAAGGCGCTGCGGATCTCTTCTTCGGTCGCGCTGAACGGAAGGTTGCCCACGAAAAGCTTCATGTGCCAATGGTCCTGCCCTGTGGTTCGAATCCGAAGGTGACCATCAGGGCGGATCAGCACTCGGAGCTCTCGACGGGGCCGGCCATCCGGACCCTCCGTCGATCAAGCGAACATTGTAGGTCAAACCCGGACGGCATGTCGCCTCCCGGAGGGCTCTGGGGCCCCACTCGGCAAGAAACATTCCCAGATCGGCCTCATCGACCCCGCCGGCTCCGGCCAGATCCTCCCGGCACGCCCCGCAGACCCCCCGGGGCAGCCTGCAGAAGCCCCACATCGGCGGCATCCATCCAACCCCCCAACGGCGCTCAGGTCGGCCCGGGAGCCCGGGAGGACGCGTTCGAGGGGACGAGCCCGATGTCGAGGACGATCGATGCGAAGCCGATCGTGAGGTCGGCGTCCGGGTCGGCGGGATCCGGCGGCCCCGCGGGCGAACCGGCCTCCGGGACCGACACCACGAATCCCGGCACCGCTGCGACGACCGAACCGGCTCGTCGCGTCGGGATCACCACTCGGGTCCGCCGGAATAGCGACCGTAGACATCGGCCATCGCCTGCACCATCTCGCCGAGCGTGCAACGGGCGATCGAGGCATCGACGAGGGCGTCCATGACGTTGTCGCCCGCCCGCGCCGCGGCTCGGATCGCGTCGAGGGCCCGGGCGGCGGTGTCGGCGTCGCGGGATCTGCGATATCCCGCCAGCCGATCGCACTGATCGGTCTCGACGGCGTGCGGAATCTGGAGGATCTCGACCTGCCGGTCCTCGTTGCCGTCGCGGTAGGCGTTGACGCCGACCACGATCCGGTCGCCCGCCTCCATCTCCTGCCCCGTGCGGTAGCTCGCCTCGGCGATCGCCCGACGGAAGTAGCCCTTGTGGATGCCGGACACCACGCCCCCCATCTCGTCGATCGTCGAGATGATGTCGTTGGCGTCCGCCTCCATCTGGTCGGTGAGGCCCTCGATGAACCAGCTCCCACCGAGCGGATCGACGGTGCGGTGCACGCCGGTCTCGTGGGCGAGGATCTGCTGGGTGCGAAGCGCGACGCGGACCGCGGTCTCGGTCGGAAGGCCCAGCGTCTCGTCCATCGAGTCGGTGTGCAGGCTCTGGCAGCCGCCCAGCACGCCGGCCATCGCCTGGTAGGCGACGCGGACGATGTTGTTGAGCGGCTGCTGCTCGGTCAGCGAGCAGCCCGCGGTCTGGACATGGGTCCGCATCCACCACGACCGCTCGTTGGTCGCACCGAATCGCTCCTTCATCGCGGTCGCCCAGATGCGGCGGGCCGCGCGAAGCTTGCAGATCTCCTCGAAGAACTCGTTGTGGGCGTTGAAGAAGAACGAGAGCCGCGGGGCGAAGCCGTCCACGTCGAGACCTCGGGACATCGCCGCCTCGACGTACTCCATGCCGTCCCGCAGCGTGAACGCGAGCTCCTGCGTGGCGCTCGAACCCGCCTCGCGGATGTGGTAGCCCGAGATCGAGACCGAGTTCCACTTCGGAAGATGCCGCCCGGCGTACTCGATGGTGTCCACCACCAGCTTCACGCTCGCCTCGGGCGGGTAGATGAACTCGTTCTGGCTGTGGAACTCCTTGAGGATGTCGTTCTGCAGCGTGCCGCCGAGGCTCGTCCAGTCGATGCCCCGCTCCCTCGCCATGCCGAGGTACATCGCCCAGATGACGCACGCCGGACCGTTGATCGTCTGGCTCACCGTCACCTCACCGACCGGGATGTCGGCGTACAGACGATGCATGTCGTCGATGGTGTCGATCGCGACGCCGCAGCGGCCGACCTCGCCCGCCGACAACGGATCGTCCGAGTCGCGGCCCATGAGGGTCGGGAGGTCGAACGCGGTCGAGAGACCGGTGTTCGCCTTGGTTCCCTTCGCGTTCTCGAGCAGGTACTTGAATCGCCGGTTGGTGTCGTCGGCCGATCCGAAGCCGGCGAACTGCCGCATGGTCCAGAGGCGGCTGCGGTACATCGTCGGGTGGACCCCTCGGGTGAAGGGGTAGGCCCCCGGCTCGCCGATGCGGTCGTGCGGACGGGTCGCCGCCGTCGGATCGAGGGTCTCGACGCGATCCGGACCGTAGACCTCGGAGACCTCGTACCCGGAGAGGGTGACGGTCTCGGGATCGGGACGCTTCGCGGCCTCGGAGGCCGAACCGGGCTGCAGACTGGTCATCGGGAGGGTTCCTCGGGGGACGATCGGATCCGCCATGGTACCCGGCGACCCCGCCCGGTTCGATGCCGTCCCCGGCGATCGCCCGTGTGGGCGTCCGGTGCGCAGAACTCGCCCGCACAGTCCCCCCAGACCGCACCCGCGGGATGAATTCACGGCGGAATCCCCCGAACGGGCGAGCAGGTCGCACCGGTCGCGGGTCGTTCCGCCCGGGGCGCGTCTCCGCGGTTCGGACGGCCCGCCACAGGTGGAGCGACGAGATGCCCGGTCATCGGACCGGAACTCATCACCCGTGCAAGGACGCACTCCACCATGC
>JAUIHC010000195.1 GCA_030432455.1 Phycisphaerae bacterium
CCGAATCGAGGCAGACATCGATGCCCCGCTTCCCCGTCGCCGCCCGGACAGCCCGGCTCCAGTCCTCGCCGTCGTCGAGGATCCCCTCCGCGGCCCCGAGCGCCTTCGCACGGTCCAGCTTCCACTGATGGCGGCTGGTCACGATCACCGTGGCGCCGAGGTGCCGGCAGATGCCGAGCGCCGCGAGGGCCACGCCCCCGCCGATGCCCGGAACGAGCACGAGATCGCCCGGACCGACACCGCCGCGGGTCGTCGCCATCCGCCAGGCCGTGAGGTGCGCGAGTCCGAACGCCGCCGCCTTGACCGGATCGGCCTCGCCGATGTCCACGAGGTTCGCCGCCGGGACCACGAACGCCTCGGCCATCGCGCCGGGACCGTGCTCGCCGATCACCTCGAACACCTCGCCCGCGGGCACCCGGCCGGGCACCGCGGGTTCGCCGACATCGACCGCGGCGTTCATCATCACGCGGCGCCCGATCCAGCCGTCATCCACGCCATCGCCGACCGCCTCGACGACGCCGACGCCGTCGGAGCCGGTGACCAGCGGATACGACCGATCGATGCCGGGCAACCCGGCGCCGACCCAGAGATCGAGATGATTGAGTGCCGACGCCTCCGTCCGCACCCGGACCTCGCCGGTCGCGGGGATCGGCTCGGGCACCTCGATGAGTTCGACGTTCGGCGCCACCGGCGCCCCGCCCCGCATGACTGCGATCGCCTTCATGGCCGGAGTCTACAGACCCCTCGGTGGTGGTCCCGCCGCGGGGTCGCCCGTAGTCTGAACGGCTCGAATCGACGCTCCCCGGCCTCCGGAGTCCCCAGATGCCCCGTTCGCGTGCCACCGCCGTCGCCCTGATGCTCCTCTCCAGCACCCTCGTCGCCGCCTGCGGCGAGCGCGATTCCGGCACCGCCCCGCCGCCGCCCCCCACGCCGCCCGCATCCGGAACCCCGGCCGCGACCGCACCGTCCACCAGCACACCGGACGACGGCACGCCGATCGTCTACCCCTCCGGAAGCGTGGAGATCCGCCCCGGCGCCACCACCGTCTACGGCGACCCCGCCGATGTGGACTTCGGCGTCACCCGACCGGGAACAAAGCTCCGGGCCGAGTTCCGTCTGGTGAACCCGACCGATCGGCCCGTCAAGGTGCTCGCCGCCCAGCCGACCTGCCAGTGCACGACCGTCAACGTGTCGGGCGAGGTCATCCCACCCCGCGGCGCCCTCGGCATTCCCGCCACCCTGCAGGTCCCCAACACCACCGGCATGAAGCAGGCCGCCATCAACACGGCACTCGAGCCGGGGGTCGCCGGTCCGCGGCTCACGCTCACCGCCGTCGCCGCATACGCCGTCCGGACCGAGCCGCTCTATGTGGACGCCCTGAGTCCCGCGGGCATGACCGGGGAGGTCGTGCTCGAGTCCACCGACGGTCGTCCGTTCCGCGTGCGCTCGGTCAACGGCCGTCCTCCGCTGCTCCGCACGCCCGATGCGGCCGCGACGCGACACCTCGTCGGCTACGACCTGACCGGCGAGACGCCCGCAACGATGCCGAAGTGGCTGCTCTTCGAGACCGATCATCCCGAGGCACCGATGATCGAGATGCGGGTGCGTCACGAGTGGTCGAAACTACCGCACCAGTTCCCCGGCTACCGGGTGTCGATCCAGTTCGACGGCTATGTCGCGAACCTCGGCGCGGTCTCCGCGGGTGTGCCGGCGGTGTTCGACCTGCAGCTCAAGCACTTCGCCGGTCAGAGGCTTCTGGCGATCCGGAGCGGCGATCCGCGGTTCACCGCGGCGGTCGTCGGCCAGACCCCGGGCGACGACGATCGGGTGCTGATCACCGCGAGCGTCACGCCCGCGGACGGCGTGACCGGCCCGTTCATCGTGCCGCTCATCTTCGAGGCCACGACCGGCAGCGAACAGATGTACGCGATCGGCACCGTCCGCTGAGGACCTCAGCCCTCGGGCCGTTCCAGCCGCGACAACCTCGACTCGATCGCGGCCAGGCGGGCCTCCAGCGCGTCCAGGCGACCGCCCGCCATCGCCTCGAACGCCGCGCCCGCGGCGGATGTCGCCCGCCCCCGCCAGCGATCGACCGCGGCCCGGACCTCGGGATCGACCTCCGACTCGAACTCGCCGGTCAGAAGCGCTTCGCCGAACGCCGTCCACCACCCCGGATCGCGGGGCGTCTCGGGCAGCGAGCGGTCGTCATGGTCGGCGTCGGGGGCGGCGTCGGACATCCCTGCAGGCTACCGCCCCGACCATCGCCGCAGCCCCCTGCCCCCGGTTCGGCGCCATAGGCTGCGGTCATGCACACGCGTCGCCTTGCCCGGTCGTTCGCCGCCCTTCTCGCGATCTCGATGTCCTCGGCGTCGGCCGACCCGCCGTCGCGACGCCCCGTGCGTCTGACCGACGAGGTTCGAGATCTGGTGGTCGCGCCCGCCGACGCGCCCCTCGACGACCGCATCGACCCCGATCGGATCACCACGCTGCCGACCCCCGACGTTCCCGGAACGCTGCTCCTGCCGATGCCTCCGGTGCACCGGATCGCGGCGGACCGCGCGGACACCACACTCGGCGAAGGCGACTGGACCGCCGCGACCACCGCGCTCGATCGCGGCCTCGACTGGCTCGCCGCCCGGCAGTCCGCCCGGGGTTCGTGGATGGAGGCCGCGAAGGTCGTCGCCACCGACCAGCCGCCCCGCGAGGCTGCGGCCAGCGTCGCGGTCACCGCGATGGCCCTCAAGGCGCTCGCCCAGGCGAGCGACCGCCTGAGCGAGCCGCAGACCCGGGCCCGCGACCGCGCCCGCGACTTCGTGCTCGGCGAACTCGATCGCCTCGGACTCGACGGACTGGAGGCGGGCGGACTCGGCAACTACGTCTCGAGCGCCGTGGTCATGGGCCTGACCGCGATGGGCACCGACACTGCGCCCGGCGAGGCGCGGGCCGTCGCCCGCGGCGTCTCGCATCTCGTGGACGGCCAGTGGGATCAGAAGGACGGCGTCGATCCGACCCGCGACTGGTTCGGCGGCGCGGGCTACGGTCGCCACGGCCGCCCCGATCTCTCCAACACCCAGATGATGCTCGACGCCCTGTACGACGCGGGTGTGAGTGCGGACGAACCGGTCGTGCAGCGGGCGCTGGTGTTCCTGAGCCGCACGCAGAATCACAAGGCGACCAATCCCGCCGACTGGGCGCAGGCCGGCAGCGACGACGGCGGCTTCGTCTACACGCCCGCCAACGGCGGCGAGTCGTTCGCGAGCCAGACCGCGGGCGAGGGGCGGTACGGCGAGACGATGCCCGACGGCGCGGCCCGCAGCCTCCGCAGCTACGGGTCGATGACCTACGCGGGCTTCAAGAGCCTGCTCTTCGCCGGACTCGACGCGAACGACCCGCGGGTGGCGGCCGCCCTCGACTGGATCCGCGGCCACTGGACGTTCGAGGAGAACCCCGGACTCGACCAGCAGGGCGTCTTCTACTACCTGCACGCGATGGCCCGGGCACTGCGGGCGTCGGGCATCGATGTCGTCGTCACTCCGGACGGCGTGGAGCACGACTGGCGGCGGGAACTCATCGCCGCGATCGTCGCCCGTCAGCGTCCCGATGGATCGTGGCGCAACGACGTCGATCGCTGGGAGGAGTCGCGGCCGGAACTCTGCACGATCTATGCGACCCTGGCGCTGGAGGAGGCGGTGAAGTAGTCGCGGTCGCAGTCGTCGTCGGGGGTCAGGGGGTTGGGGGCAGGGTGGTGCGTCCCGTGGCGAGGGCGTTCTCGGCGGCGGTTGGATCCGCCAACCAGGTGCCCGTCCACATGCCCGGTCGAGTGACCAGCCCCGCCGACTCGACGACGAGCACGGCGTCGAGCGCCGGATCCGGCTGCAGCACCAGCGAGCGGCCGTCGATCTCGATCGTCACCCGATCCCGCACCGCCGCGGCTCGGAGATCCGCGGTGGGCAGCACCGCGAGCAGCTCGCCGTTTCGGGGGTCGATCACCGAGACCACACGATCGCGTGGCGAAAGCCCGAGCGTCTCGGGCGGCGTCGCTCGCGGCGCGATGATCCACGCCTCCCGATCGAGATAGCGGTCGTACGAGATCCGGCGGTACCGCTGCATCGAGCCTGGATCGCGGACGACGACGGTCGTCTCGGGATGCTCGGCCAGCCAGTCACGCCAGCGGACGATCGACACGCCCGGGATCGGCGTGCAGCTCGCCCCCTCGGAACGCGGCCCCGCGACTGCGCGGCCGTCCCGCGCCGAGACGAGGCTCACCGCGGTCGCCGTGGAATCGTCCGAGTCCGGATCGGCGCCGACCGCATCGTGCATGAGCAGCGCGAGATCGCCCAGCAGTCCGCTGACCCCCAACCGTTCGTCGGGCTCGCGTTCGAACACCATGACCTCGTCGACGAGCGGCGATCTCGCCACCATGATCGGCACGCCGCCGAGTTCGTCGAGCACGATCTCGTGCGCATCCACGATGAAGAGCGGATACGCCCGATGCTCGCCGCCGATCGAGACACCGACCACGCGGTCGGTGCTCACGACCTCCTTCTGCCACTTGCGGGCATGCTCGGCGTTCCAGGTCGCGACCTCGTCACCGGGAAGCGTCTGCGGTCGGTCGTACGGGACGAGGAAGTCGCGGGGATTGCCCGTCGCGACGATCGCGTCCGCGGGCAGGCGGGCGTCGGCGAGATCGACGCCGTAGGTCGCGGGATCCCGGCCATCGCCGATCGGTGAGCGGCCGGTCAATACCGCCGTCACCCCCCAGCCGATCACCACACCGCCACCGAGGATCGCCAGCCCGATCGAGAGCACCAGCGGCCAGACGCCGGAACGCGCTGGACTCGGGTCGCTCATGGTGCCGAGTCGCCGAGATCGGCGGTCGGAAGCGCAGGGGGTGCGTCCGCGGGCTCCGGCGCCGAATCGGTGACGCCTCCGCGACCGCCCCGCAACCACGCCTCGGCCGAGACCGGTCCGCGGTCGAGAACCATCGTCCCCAGCATGAGCGGCAGGTACGACAGGCTCGCGAGGAACGCCGACTTCGCCGCGGCGTCCGAGCGGTGCCGCCAGAACACCACGCACTTTCCCGTGAACCAGAGACCCAGCACCGCCGACACGCCCGCGGACCACCACCCCGCGACCCCGAAGAGCGTCGCCAGAAGTCCGACCGGAACCAGCAGGGCGGCGGTCGTGGTCATCACCTGACCGGTGAGCCGACCGTCGGTGTCGAGCACCGGGAGCATCGCATGACCACCGCGGCGATAGTCCTCGCGATACAGCCACGCGAGGGCGAAGAAGTGCGGCAGCTGCCAGACGAACAGCAGGCCCCCCACGATCCACGCCCCCGCCTCGAGATTCCCGGTCGCCGCCGACCAGCCGATCATCGGCGGGATCGCGCCGCAGACGGCGCCGACCAGCGTGTTGATGGTGGTGATCGGCTTGAGCGGCGTGTAGACGCCCGCGTAGAGAAGGACGTTCGCCAGCGCCAGCACGCCCGCGGTCGTGTCCACCGCACCGACCAGCACCGCGAACCCGGCATAGGCGGTCACGATTCCGGCGATGAAGGCGAGCGAACGCGACATGCGGCCGCTGGCGAGCGGTCGCTCGCGGGTGCGGTGCATGCGGGCGTCCCGCGCGTGTTCCAGCACCTGATTGAGGATCGCGGCGCTGGCGGCGGCGAACCCGGTACCCAGAAGCGTGAGTCCGAGTCTCGGCCAGTCGAAGGATGCGATGCCGACTCGACCCAGCGCGTAGCCGACGGCCGTGGTGACCAGCACCAGCATGTTCAGACGCACCTTGGTCAGATCCACGACCATCGAGCGGAACCCGGGAGCGGGCCGTTCGGCGGGCGCCTCGGCGGCCGGCTCGGTCGTGGTGGCGGAGTCGCTCATCGAAGCGGTGATTCTACGACGACCGGCGTCGCCGCAGCCGACATGCCCGGAGTCGCGACCTACACTGGGCCTCCCGTCCCGGAGCCTCCCCGATGACCGACCTCACCGACCTCGCCTCGCCGTCGCCCGCCGACCGTCGCAGCCTCGTCCTCGG
>JAUIHC010000196.1 GCA_030432455.1 Phycisphaerae bacterium
TGCGATCATCGGCGTCGGCGGCGTGGCGACGGCAGAGATCGAACATCCGAAGGTTCCGCATCGTGTCGCGGACGACATCCTCGTACCGCTCGAGCGCGAGCAGCGCCGCGTACCGCTGATGCACCTGAAACGCCTCGTGTCGCAGGGCCGCCGCGAGTGATCGGTCGATCGTCGCCTCCGCGTCGGCGGCGAGCATCGCCTCCGTCCGGGCGAGCACATCCTCCCCGCCGTCGGGCCGACCTTCGATCTCCATCTGCAGGATGCCCAACTCCACCCGCACCTGAAGCACCGTTCGCCCCTCCTCGATCTCCAGAATGCGGACATTGAGGTGATCCGGGTCGTGCGGCCAGTCCTGAAGGAGCGGTCGAAGATCGCGGTGCATGAGGGGTCTCCCGGGGGGGGACGGCCGCGACCCCGTGTTCGCGGACCCGCCGATCGTAGCGATCGGGCACCCGATTCCGGCTCTGAGTTCTGGGGTGACCTCCCGAGTCTCCGGCATTCACGATTTCTTCTTGACCCGGTGCAGAGACATGCCCGGACGGCCCGAAGGTCCTGTCAGGGAGTGAGAAACGGCGATTTCGGCCCGACGCCGGATCCGCCAGGAGAAGGTGACCACGCCATTCCGGCTTGTCTTCTGCGAACTTTGATCTTGCGGTGGTTCATCCGGCTCCCTAGAGTCGGGACGTCCTGGGAGGGACAACGACCACTGGTCGGGTCTGGGAGGGCCCGTCCGGCAAGGTCGACGAGGTCTCGAGGGTGCTCCCCCTCGAGTTCGTCAAGGAGGCAGCCGGGCATGGAGTGTGTCCGGTGAAGAGGTAAAGGGACCATGGCCAGAAGTGCTGTCCAGACCGAATTGCAGTTGTACCTGCGCGAAATCAACCAGATCCCCCTCCTCACCCCCGAGGAGGAACGGATCCACGGTTGGCGGATCGTCAACGACAACTGCCCCGAGTCGAAGGATCTCATGATCCGTGCGAACCTCCGACTCGTCATCGCCATCGCCAAGAACTACTCCAACCGCGGCCTGCCGCTGCTCGATCTCATCGAGGAGGGCAACATCGGCCTCATCCGCGCGGTCGAGGGCTTCGATCCGGCTCAGGGTGCCCGATTCAGCACCTACGCGTCGTGGTGGATCAAGCAGTCGATCAAGCGGATGCTCGTCAACGCCGCCCAACCGATCCACATTCCCGCCTACATGGTCGATCTGATCGGCCGCTGGCGGCAGGCGTCGGGACGACTCGAGGAGGAACTCGGACGGGGGCCCTCGAACCAGGAGATCGCCGAGGCGATCGGGGTTCCGGAGCGGAAGATCCACGCGATCCTCCGGGCCATGAAGGCGATCTCCTCGAGCAACCAGGCTCCGATCGGCGCCGACGGCGAATCGGCGGACTTCGCGGAGCTCTGCAGCGACTCCCGGCACGGCCTGCCCGAGGTCTCGGTCGAGCGTCGCGAGGAGTTCCAGATGATCCTCCAGCTCCTCGACTCGATCGACGAGCGCGATGCCCGGGTGATCCGTCTCCGCTTCGGTCTGGAGGGACAGCCGCCGCTGACCCTCAAGGAGATCGGTCGCGAGGTCGGGCTCACCCGCGAACGCGTGCGACAGATCGAGATGGAGGCGTTGCGTCGCCTTCAGGACCAGATGATGGATGACCGTCCCGGTCGCTTCGTCCGCCCGTCGAGCGAGTCGCCGTCGTCCTCGCCCGTCCGGATGCGACGGGGCCGCGGCACCAGCAGCATGGCCGGCTGACCCGGACGACGATCCTTCGGAAACGACACGAGCCCGGCTTCCTCGAAGCCGGGCTCGTTCATTCCGGGTCCTCTTGAGAACCGCTACTTCTTGAGGAACGGCAGGGTCGCCACGGTGGCCGGCGTCCCCCCGCCGAGGTCGATCTCAACCGTGGTGCCCGCCTCGGCGAGCGAGGTCGGGACATAGGCCATGGCGATCGGATGACCAAGGCTGGGACTCGGACATCCACTGGTCACGATGCCGACATCCTCGCCGCCATGGCGGACCGTCATGCCCTGCCGCGGACTTCGCCGACCTTCGAGCGTCAGACCGACCAGCCGCCGGGTCGGTCCGTCCGAGGCGATCCGCTGGATCGCGTCCTGGCCGATGAACCGCCCCTCCTGCGGATCGCTCTCGCCCTTGTCCACCTTGACCGCAAAGCCGAGCCCCGCGGAGATCGGATCGACGGTCTCGTCGAGTTCGTGCCCGTAGAGCGGCATCCCGGCCTCCATGCGGAGGCTGTCTCGGGCTCCGAGACCGGCGGGCCGCACGACCGCGTGCTCGCCGCCGACGTCCTTGAGAAGCATGCCGAGCGCCTGACGGGCGAAGTTCGCCCCGAGGATCACCTCGACCCCGTCCTCGCCGGTGTAGCCGGTGCGGCTCACGATGATCTTCATCACCAGCACGTTCTTGACGGTGAAGCGGTACCGCTTGAGCGTCGGGACCTCGCGGGAGACGCCGCCGATGAGGTCCATCACCTTGGGGCCCTGGATGGCGACCATGCAGGTCGAGAGCGTCTGGTCGTCGAGCTTGAAGCTCAGATCCTCGGCGGCCTTGACCTGCTGGAAGTGCTCGACGATCTTCGCCCGGTTGGCGCCGTTGCAGACGACCATGTAGTCGTCGTCGGCGAAGCAGTAGACGAGCACATCGTCGAGGCAGCCCCCCGCCTCGTTGCAGACCAGCGAGTACCGGCACTGCCCCGCCGACATGCCTCGGACGAGTCGCGTGCAGACGCGGTCGAGGAAGCGTCGGGCGTGGCGACCGGAGATCCGCAGCCGTCCCATGTGGGAGACATCGAAGAGGCTTCCGCTGGAACGGGTCCAGAGGTGCTCGTCCCCGATCGATCCGTAGTGCAGGGGCAGTTCCCAGCCGGCGTAGGGAACGAGTTTGGCCCCCTGCTCGGCGTGGAAGGCCCGGAGCGGAGACTGCTGGAGCGTGGCGGTGTCGGTCATGAGCGGCACGGTACGCCCCGCGCCGCCCCTCCGCCAGCGACGGTCGCGCGGTCTGCGCGGGTCACGCGGGCGGTCGGCTGCCGGGACCTCGGTGATCGGCTTGCCGGGACGCGGATCGGATTCGACCTTCGATGCTCGCGGCCGCGCGGCCGCATCCAGGGAGGAGTCAGGAGGTCGAGATGTCCCATGCGAAGCGACGCGGCGCCGCCGCGACCACCGATGACCGATCGATGCTGTTCCGTCTGGCCATGATCGCCACCGCGATCGGCCTGCTGATCGCCGCGGCGGTCTGACCGCTGAGCGGTCCGAATCATCGAGAACGACGTCCGGCCGCCGCCGTCCCGCCTCGGGACGGCGGCGGTCGCCTGCCGGGCTCGGGTATCCTCCGCCGCTCATGCGATCCCGCGCCCCGAGATCCGCCGGCGATCGGCCGGTACCCCGGCTGCTGTCGTCGGTGCTCGTCCTGCTGCTGGCGATCGCGGGATCGTCGCCGATCGCCGCGGCCGCGCCTCGACCGCAGGACATCGAGGACGCCACCTTCGCCGACCGCCCCATCTCCGAGGTCGAGATCCGGGGACTCGGACGAGTCTCCGAGCGGATGGTCCGCAACAACCTCCGGACCGCCAGCGGCCAGCCCTTCGAGGCGGGCACGATCCGGGAGGACGTCTCGACCCTCTACCGGCTGGGCCAGTTCGAGACCGTCACCGCCGACGCGGTCCTCGGCCCCGACGGGTCGGTGAAGGTGATCTTCCGGGTCACCGAGCAGGCGATCATCCGCGAGGTCCAGACCGTCGGCAACACGCTGGTGTCGGACCAGGAACTCCGCTCGGAGATCCCGCTCTATTCGGGCGGCCCCCGCGACGACTTCCTCGTCGAACAGGCGCTGCTCCGCATCAAGGACCTCTATCGCGGCAAGGGGCACTACCTCGCCGAGGTCCGCGTGGACGAGTCGAGACTCGAGGACGCGGGCATCCTGATCTTCGTGATCGTGGAAGGTCCGCGAGTGCGGATCAAGGAGATCGAGTTCGTCGGGAATCGCAGCTTCGAGGACAGCGAGCTCGGCTCGCGGATCCAGACCAAGCCCGCGATCCCGTTCTTCCGCAAGGGTGAGCTCGACCCCAACCGGATCATCGACGATGTCGCGACGATCGACTCGTTCTACAAGGACCGGGGCTGGGTGGATGTCCGGGTGGATCACCGGGTGATGCTCAGCCCCGACTCCAAGGACGCGAAGGTGGTCTTCGTGATCGACGAGGGTCGTCGCTACCGATTGCGACAGATCGAGATCCTCGGAGCCGGCCGCGGCGGTGGATCGCCGCTGGAGGTCTTCACCGCCGATCAGCTTCTGGGGCTCACCCGGATCCGCCCCGGCGCCCCGTACGAGAAGCCGAAGGTCGATGCGACGGTGGACGAGATCCGCGACGCGTATCGACGCATGGGCTATCTCGACGCTCAGGTGAACATCCGCAGCGTCCGAGTGGGCGAGGAGCCCGAGCTCGATCTGCTGGTCGCGGTGCAGGAGGGCCGATCCTCGATCGCAGGACTGGTCGTGGTGCAGGGCAACTTCCTCACCAAGGACAAGGTCGTCCGGCGTCTGGTCCGGATCCGCCCCGGACGCCCGCTCGACGGCACCGAGGTCGATCGGGCCACCGACGCCCTTCGGGCCACGCGGCTCTTCAACGACGTGCGGGTCGCGGTGCAGCAGCCCTCGCCCGAGACGCCCGAGATCCGGGACGTCATCGTCGAGGTGAAGGAACGCAACACCGGTTCGTTCAACTTCGGCGCCGGCCTCGCGTCCGACTCCGGCATCTTCGGCGAGTTCTCCTTCCGTCAGCAGAACTTCGACATCGCCGACGTCCCCATGAGCGCCGAGGAGCTCATCTCCGGCCGGGCGTTCCGCGGCGCCGGTCAGGCGTTCGACATCACGCTGGCACCCGGCAACGAGGTCAGCATGTACAGCCTCTCGATCACGGAGCCGCATCTCTTCGAGAGCGACGTCTCGGCCCAGTTCTCCGGGTTCTACCGCACCCGGATCTACAGCCAGTTCGACGAGGACCGCCTGAACACGAGCGTCACGCTCGGCCAGCGACTCGGCGACGTCTGGGTCGGCAACGCGAGCGTCGGACTCGAGCGGGTGAAGCTCACGAACTTCGACGGCTCCACACCGATCGAGGTCTACGACGACCGCGGGCCGGATCTCTTCGCGATCGCGGGCGTCTCGCTCCGTCGCACCACCTTCGACGACTTCATGCGGCCGTCCCAGGGGTCGGGCATCCGACTCGGGCTGGCGAAGGCGATCCCGATCGTGGGCGAGGTGGACTTCTGGCAGGTGGACACCGAGCTCACCAGCTATCTGACCATCTCCGAGGACTTCCTCGGTCGCAAGCAGGTGCTCAAGCTCCGCAGCGAGATCGGCTGGATCTTCGCCGGGGAGGCCCCGACCTACGAGAAGTACTATCTCGGCGGCCGCAGCTTCCGGGGCTTCCAGTTCCGAACGATCAGCCCCAAGACCGACCAGACCCTCGGGGGGCTGGACACCAACGAGCCGATCGGCGGCGACTGGCTGTTCTTCGCCAGCGCCCAGTACGAGGTGCCGCTCGTCGGCGAGGGACTCGCCGGCGTGATGTTCGTGGATTCGGGCACCGTGACCGACACGCCCGGACTCGACCAGTACCGCGTCTCGGTCGGTCTCGGCATTCGTCTCTACATAGACGCCCTGGGACCCGCCCCTCTGGCCTTCGACTTCGGCTTCCCGATCGTGAAGGAGCCCGAGGACGAGGTGCAGGTCTTCAGCTTCAGTGCCGAACTCCCGTTCTAGGGTCGAGCCCGCCGACTCCGACGCCGACGCCTCCCGCCGACGCCCGTACAATCCCCGATCTTCCGACGGTCTCCCGGAGCCACTGTCACATGACCGACGCCACCCCGAGCCGCCAGCCCCGCCCCCGCGGGCTGCTCTCCATCGTCACCACCGTCCTCCTCGGCGCGGTGTGCCTGCACACGCTCTCGGTCGAGGGTTCTCGTCCGCTTCGCGTCGCCGCCGATCCGACGCCGGTCGCCGTGGTGGACGTCGGCCGG
>JAUIHC010000001.1 GCA_030432455.1 Phycisphaerae bacterium
AATGATCCCTGGCACACCGTAGTGCGAAGAACGAAACGGGAATTTGCGAAGTGCCGCAGGAATCATCCCCCGCGCATAGGACCGCCGCCTGCCCTGTGTGATCCAGAGCACGCGGCTCGTCATCGTCCCCCGGCCCCCGGGTTCAACCCGCCGGCCGCCCCCTTCCGCACCCCGTGGGGCTCCCCGGCCTGAGCCAGAAGAGCAGCGGGGCAATGAGGGACGCCAGCAGCAAGTCCGGCCGACCGACGGCCAACCAGCCGGCGGCACCGGCCAAGAGGCCGGACCAGAACGAGAAGCACGCCGCACAGTCGAGCACTCCAGCGCCCCGGATCAGCGACAGTAGCGGTCGCATGATTGACTCACGGACCCACGCACCCGGGCCGTCGCTGAACCCGAGGAGTACGACGGCAAGGCCCATTGCGGATCCGACTGTCACCAGCAGCTCATACACGGCGTCGTCTCCCTTTCGCCTGGCGGACCGGGCCGCTGACGATGCCGGGCGTCACAGTCGGCCGGCGGCTCGTGGGGGTCGCAAGCATGGCCTCGGCCGAGCATGACTCGATCGAGTAGGCAGATGTCCACCCCACCGAAACCGACAGGTCAATCGAGTACTCGTTGGTGTAGGGCCAGCTGGTCGCGGCGCTCACTGACCCCTCAACCGTGATCGTTCGGTGGTAGTCCCCCGAGCCCGAGATCGAAGCCACACTTGGATTGAACGTGTCAAAGCTGAACTGCGGCGGTGTCGGTGGCCAATTCGGGCCCTCCACCGCATAGGTGCCAGTCTTGTAGGCCAGCGTGCCATCGCCTGTGAACCCGCACTTGATGCGCATCCACCCCCAGGACCAGGTAAAGTAGAAGTCAAGCTCAATGCCGACGCCAGTCTTGCGCGGGAACCAGTCGTACGACATCTCCCAGTCCGCGTAGATATTGCCGGATCCAGAGCACATGTCCTGGTTGTGGTCACCAAGCTCTGTCTGCGCAGCCACGCCACATGACCCACCCAAGTTGTACTGCCCTGAGGGCGTGTCGCTGATGGTGTACGTGGTGCTGACCGGGTAGCACGACGACGGCGACGGGTCGTCGGTTGTTGCCGTCAGGTCCGCAGACCCTGACACACTCATGGTGACTGGGGCCGGGAAGTCGGGGTAGAACGGGTGGTCGATCCAATAGCGCATCGTGCTGCAGCAGCCAGTCTCGCAACAGCATGCGTGGGCGTGGTTGCTCATTCGCACTCCCCGTCGATGGAGTTGATCGCCTCGAACAGGCACCACTCATTGCCCGAGTCCCCGAAGGGGCCGGTCATCTCGACGACGCAGACGCCGAGCGGCTGCATCTCGAACCCCGACGGCAAGTTGCCCAGGTCAACGCCGTTGCCCTGGACGCCGGCGTCATCGTTGAACGCCTCATTGAGGTTGTAGGCGAGGCCGTGCGTGGTGTGGGTCCGCCCACCGGACACCGTATCGAAGTCGCCGGCCGTGTCCGAGGCGACGACCTCCTCCCACTGATATTCCCACCGGTTGTCCTCGCTGGACATCGCGCTGGCGGATGTCAGCTTGGCGAGCCAGGTCCCTTGGATGGCCCCGGCTTGGGGCACGACGATCGGGGCGTTGGACGTCGACCGTCGTGTAGCCATCGCCTCCTCGAGTCCGCGTGTGCCGCCGGAGTTGAGCGGGTCGATGTCGGACAGGTCGAGTGTGATCCGCGGGGCGCCGCCGAGGGTCGGTCCAGCCTTGTCGGCCGCGGTACCTGGGACACGAAGGCGGCCGATGGCGCCGCGGAAGGAGCGGTTGGCATCATGCTCGCGCGACGCCAGCTCCGAGTTCGAGACCTCGTGCTGATTGATCCGCAGGATCGTGCGTTTGCGCCTGAGGTCCCACGAGACGGAGGTGATGGTGCCATCCGGCTCGACGTCGACGATGCCGCGCAGTTCCACGACGCCGCTCTGTGCGACTGCCGCGCCCGCGCGGACCTGTGCGATCGCGTTTGTGACCTGCTTCAGGTCGCTGAGGTTGATCTCCGTCCAGTCGCCCATGCCGTCCTGCTCCACCACGCGACGGAGCCAGGGGAGATCCACCCGGATCGTATCAGGGTCCTCCACGATGGCATCGAATGCCATCTCGTCGACTGATGGATCGACCTCCGAGACCGTGACAACGCCGGCGGTGGCCGAGGCCTCGTAGGCGACGACGAGGAAGTCATCGGCGTAGGTGCCCGTGTGTGACTCATGAGCGAAGACGACCGAGAGGTCGGTGCCGGAGAGTGCCGCGGCCGAGCCGAACGACCCGTAGGGTCCCGGTGACATGCGCACCGCGAGCACATCGTTCGGGAAGGCGAAGACGCCCTCGTCAGCCATGACACGCACCCCCTCGATACGTACCGGATCGTCGGACCCGGACTCAGGGACGTTGCGCAGTTGGCTGTGTTGCCCCGGGACCGTGTACCGTCCGAGCATGATCGCGGCCTGCCCGCGCAGTTCCGTCCCATCATCGAGCGTGACCGCCTGTGGAATGTTGACGATCCGTCGCGCCTCGTCGATGAGTTCTGAGTCGAGGCGGACCGCACGGAAGAGCCGGCCGAACTGCTTCTTGTCCGACAGCGCCGGCGAGTCCGGCCCCTTCTTGAAGGTCGTCAGGTCATCGGGATCGAGTCCCGAGGTGGTCTCGGTCGCGTTGAGCCATGAGCCGGTCTCCGGATCGAACCACACCCACTCAAGATCGGAGAGGCCGACTGAGCGGATCACCGAGGTCCGAGTCGATCCGCTCGTCACAATGATGTTGGTGGCTCGGTTCGCCGGCGCGTCATACAGCTGATAGGTCTCGGCGAGCGCGGCAAGCGAACCGAGGGCGATGGTCTCACCGCCCTTTGCCAGCCTCACGACGGTGAACCCGGATCCGTCGTTCTTGAATACAGCCGCGTGGCCGAAGTAGGCCAGAACCGCTTCCAGTTCATCGATCGCGCTCGCATTCCCCCAGTCCAATGGCCCTGGAGCGTCCCACGTGTCGAGTGAGGAGGGCAGTGCGTCGTAAGTGAGGCCCATCGCATCGAAGCATGCTTCAATCAACTCCGTGCCGGCCAGGTAGTCGTCATGGGCAGAGTCGACGACGCCGTCATCCCCGAGTGGGTTGACGGTACCCGTCGCGACGATTCCGCCGCGGCCCTCCTTCCACCAGCCGGGCTCCGTCACCAGCTCGAGCGCGATGGTCCGAACATCGGTTGGCGTTGCTCCGAGCGTGCCGTCCTCGTCGACATCTGCGCCGACCTCAAGGGCGGTGACTCGCAGGAGCCGGTATCCGCCCAGCGTCAGCGCATCGACGACGGGCGGGGTGGCGCCGGAACCGCTGTCGCCGAAGGTGAGCGACATCGGCTTGGTGAGGTCCCAATCCGACGGCTCCCATTGATCTGCCGGAGCGATCAACCGAAGCGCGTCACCGCTGAGCCCGATTGATCTGGTCGGGATCGAGCCGAGGCGCACCGGGAGTTCGATGGTCGACGGATCACCGTCGGACTTCGTGCCGCTCAGGTGCAGGATGGCGGTATCAAAGGGCATTGGTCAGGCTTGTCGGGGTGGGCATGGACTGTGACGAATCAAAGATGTACGAACGCGTGACCTCGAGGACGTTCGTTCCGTTCGGCCGGCTCCTCCTCATCTCGCGCGGCTGAGAGGCGTAGTTGTCGGTGTTCATGAGCGCGGGAATCGACACACTGGTGAATGGCCCGATGAACTCAAGCCGCCCGCGCTCGATGTAGCGCCAAGGGCGGTTCTCTCCAAGCCAGATGTCCGGGGTGTCCTCCGCATAGGACGACTCGACCGCCTCCCGGCCGCCCGACACGTTGATGATGCTCTGTTCAAATGAGATGACTCTGATGCTCCCACCGAATGTCCCATCAGACACCCCGCCGATGATCTCGTATCTGAACTGCACGCGGCCGGACGTCACCGCCGGTTGCGACACCTCCGACATCACGAGGAGTTCACCGCTGCCGGCAGTGGGCTTCTGATCGGCGGCGAAGTCCGCAGGCCCCGAGCCGGTGCCCTCGGCCCAACCGCTGACGATCCGTCGCGTCAGACCGACCTTGTCGGCGGTGGTGACGTCCGTCACCTGTGCGTCGAAGACATTGGGCGCAGAGCCCCAACCGGTAGATCCCGGGTTGCCGATGACGTACTCATAGCTGGCGAACGCGGTGTCAACCCCCGAGGTCACCCGCGACTTGAAGGTGTAGTAGTTGCCCTGCGCGGTCGTCCTGGCGGGACCGACAACAACATCGTTGACGTAGTCCTCGGCGACCTGGTCCGGCCGCACGCGCACCTCACCGCGGACCGTGGTCGTGCTGATGCCAACATGATCGATGTCGGTGATCGACTGTGATGTGTGCTCAACCAGGTTGAATCCATCGGCCTCGGCCGCGGCGGTCGGAATGACGGTCTCGGCCGCGAGCGTGAACCCGACGAACGGCCCGATGGTTCCCTCATCGATCGTCTCGATATTGATGCGTGGGTAGCCGGCGATCGAACCACCCGATGCGCCCGCGGCGGGGAGATCTCGAGGCGTCCCTCCAAGTTCGGTGACGCGCAGACGCACGCCCCGCTTTGCCAGGCTCGATCGAAGCGTGTTGAGCAGGTCCGGCACGTTTGACATCGCACCTGCGCTCGCCAGGGCGAGCGACCTGATTCTCCATCGGATCCGCGTCATGGTGAGGGCGGAAACGTCATCATCACCGGCGATCGCTTCGGTCGTCTCCTCGAGCTTGAGGACGGGGTACGCGGCGGACTCGCCCGCCGACTCGTCGACGGTGAAGGACCCGACAATCGTGATGAGGTCATCGATGAGTGTCACATGCCACCCCCGTAACGTTGCCGCATCTTGGACTTGTGCTCCAGGTAGGAATCCGCGAACGGCCTGTTGAGTTCCTCCTCCGACATCGTTCCGAAGCTGTCGGTGATGATCTCCGTCCAAGCCCGATAGTCGAACGCGGATGGGACCTCGTTGGCCGCCTGGCCGATCGCCCGCACCCGATCTATCTGAGCGGTGAGGGCCTCGAGGTCACCGGTGATCTCCCTGATCGCCTGGCCGAGTTCACGAGCAGTCCTTCCCACCTCGCGGTTCAGGCGCCCCATCTGCTCCTCAAAGTCGCCGGCGATATCACCGGCCCCCGCGAATCCGAGCAGGAACTCCGCCATCCCGTTTCGTGCGACGCCGGCGAACGCTTGGTCGACGGTATCGAGCGACTGATTGAAGTTCGCGAGGCGGCGGATCCCGCGATCATCGATCACGAATCCGAGCCGGTCGTATCGGGAGATCATCCCGTCGAGTGCATCTGAGCCGCCCTGCAGCGCCTGGCCGAGTCGTATGCCGATATCGTCGCCGAAGAGTGCAGAGCGGGCCGCGGCCTTGGCCGTGACGTCGTCCATTTCTGCGAGTCGATCGATGATTCGCCGGAAGACATCCTCGGTCGTGCCGACGCCCTCCAGCTCGATGCCCATCTCCCGCAGCATCTCCGCGACGGGACCACCCTCACGTCGGGCCTCGCCAAGCTTGATGGCGAGTTCGGTCATCACGTCGCGAGCGCTCTCGCCGTCCCCGGTGAGCCGCTCAAACTCCTTCGAGAGCGCCTGGATCGTCTCGACGGTGAAACCGGTCTGGTCCGCCAGACGGGTCACGGCCTCGGCATCATTGAGGATCTCGCCGCCAAGCCGCACCGCACCTCGGGCCGCCTGGGAAGCGATGTCCGCGAAGCCGAGCACGGGGTTGGCGACGAACGATGCGAAGGTGTCGCCGAAGACGCGCGAGATCGACTCCGCCTGAAGCATCCCGCGCGCGAACCCGCCGGTGTCCAGTCCCAGGGTCGACGTGAATGATCCGATAGAGAACGCCATCGTTGCGTCAGAACTCCTGTCCGGTGTCGGGGCAGTTGTCACACAGCACGCTGAAGCCGCCCAGGGCGTCCGGCAGGCGGCTGTCGGCGCGTTGGGCCACCTGCATCCGATGAGTCCGCGTGCGGCCATTCTGCGGTGCCTGGGAGCCCTGCGGGTGGCGGTGGGCCTGCGATTGGGGCGCGGGGGATGCCGGCGGCTCGCGCTCCAGGCGCTCGCCGATGACCTGAGTCAGGTTGGCCTTTGTCGCCTCACGAACCCCGTCAGTCTGAAGCGCGAGGTAGGTGTCCTGGAGGACGAGAAGCTCGAAGCCGGTCAAGTCGTCGATCATGCCACGGAACCGAGCCGGTACCAGCGCCGCGACGTCGCGCCGAAGTTGTCCGACGGGCCACCGGCCGAAGGTCTTGACCCGCAGCCAAAGGAGCACCCTCCGCGGAAGGTTGATCCAGCCGGGGGGAAGTTGGCCGGCGTTGTCGGCGTCGACCTCGTTCGGGTGGAGGAGGGGGACCTCGACGCCCCGGATGTCCACCGTGTGGCCCCAGGGGATCTTCGACGGGTCGATCGTGAGCTTGGCCATGCGTGGCCTCCTGCCGCTGCAGTCAGTGAGGGGGGATCAGGACGCCGGGCCGACGCGGCCCGCCTTGCCGTTGGAATCACGAAGACCCGAGAACGCGATGGCAACCTCCTGCGGGCCGACCCCGTCCTGATCGGACTTGATGCCCATGAAGTGGACCGCGTAGAAGTACAGGTCCCCGCTGTCGTCGGAGGCTGACGGGTTGTGGACCTGCATCGTTGTCGTCGGGAGTTGAGATCCGACGTCCGGCAGATCACGCGGCGCCGGGGCGCTGCTCGCGAGGCCGATCGCCTGAGAGAGCGTCGCGACGTTCTGTTGGTTGATTACCAGCGTTCCGGCCACGCGTCGGCCCTGGACAATGCCGGCGAGTCCGTCCGTTCCGTAGCGCCCGGACTTCACCACGTGCACGTCGAGTGCGATGTCCCATTGAAGACGTGCGGTGAGCGGCGCGTTGTCGCCCCCGATCGTCACCTCGAAGAGGTCACCCAAGACCTCCGCAATATCTTCGCGGTCCGCCATGCTGGCCGCCTCCTTTGCTATGCGTACACGTGGAACAGGCCGCGGAGGGCTTCCGTGCTCTCCGGGTTGAAAACCGATGTCTCGGGGAAGGGGACAAGGTCCGTCGCCGGCCTGCTGTAGAGGTCGGTGTCATCGTCGTCGGTCGGCCAGACGGACTCGCCGGCGATCTCGACGAGCAGGTCCGTGATTGACGCGAAGTCCGCGAGCACGATCTCGACGTTGCCGCCGCCACCACCGTTGTGACTGAGTGTCAGGACGCCCCCGCAGAGCTTCACGGTCGCCTCGGTGGCGCCACCGAGGCCCTCGTGCCAGATCTCGAAGACGGGGAGCGGCGCCGGAATCTCGGCGGGCGTGACCCGCGCGACGATCGACATCTGCGCCATCGCCTGGCCGTCATGCTCGTCGCCCTCTTGCCCGGTGGCTACGAGCTGCGGCTCGGTGAGGACATCGATCGTGACGACGCGCCAGAGGGTGAGCGTTGCGTTGCCATGCCAGGGCGAACCGTTTCCAGCCTTGAAGGGAGCCGGCGGGTAACCCGGAACCCCGTCGATCGACGTGGCGCCCAGGTGACCGGGGACGTAGACGAAGGGCTTGCCGTTCGGCTTGATGACGTCGTAGAAGTCCGCCATCAGCCCCATTGCGCCAGTGGCGCCCTTGGGCATCTCCGCGGCGATCGTCACGGTCACACCGATGTGATTGGTCGGGTCGTAGGGCTCCGGCACAGACGACGGGCCGATCTGCAGCGAAGCACCAGGCGTCAGTCGCCAGTCTGCCGCGGGGAGCACACCGGCGTAGACGTTCGCGGGATCCTCGCGCGCCGACTCAGCGAAGGTGAGGCCGCCGACCCACGCGGTGTTGTCGACCCAGTGGCGGCCGAGTTGGTCCAGGAGACGGTCGGAAGGTGGTCGAGCGGTCATGAAGTACTCCCTGGGAAATGCCGCTCCATCGCGGCCTTGAGTGACCTCTCCAGAATGGCCGGGCCGCTCCGGAAGATGGCGTTGACGAACCAGTGCTTCTTGGTCGGGTGCCGCTCGTGCACGGCGGCGGCGTACACCGCGCTTGCGCCCATCTCCGCGGTGCGGCCGTCGGGCGCGATCTCATCGAAGTGCGACTCGCGCAGGAAGCCGGTCTCCACCGGCGAGTCGATCTGAGCCTCTCCGACGATGAGTTCGGATGCAATGCCCAGCGCCTCCGCGGCCACCTCGCGTTCGACCACTCGGCCGACCTCCCGGAGTGCGCGCTCAAGATCGCGGTAGTCACCGCCGCGTGTCTTGACCGTCGTCCGGCCTCGAGTGTTGAGCCTGAAGCGCCGCGCCATCACTCGACCTCCGGGATCGTGATGCCGTCGTCGACCTGTGCAAGCTGCAGGCTGACAGCCGAAGCGATCATCGGCGTGTTGCGCGTGGTCGGGTTGCTCACATGCGTGACGACGTAGTTCTCAGCCTGACCCGCCCCGTTGTCGAGGGTGAGTTGAAGCCGATCGCCGGGCGCCGGCGTCAGGCCGATGGCGCGGAGGCGGTTCGACATGACACCGACAAGACGGTCCACCTTGCGCCCGGCGTGGGTTGCGTTGCGGACAGCGCTCGCCGATGGATCGCTCACCTCCGCGTGGAAGATCGGCGAAACATCGACGGCCGTCAGGACGGGGCGGCCGTCGCCCCGCGTCCCGGTCTTGCGACCGTATGCCGTGATAGTCGCGTTGGGAATCATGACATCACCCCCGTGACGCGCCGGTACCTGCGCAGCAACGCCTGGACATCGGGGTGCAGCCGTGCCCACGCGGAGTTCGCGCGGCGCCCATCGATCGAGTGAGAGACGCGGCCCGTCGACAGGCTCATCATGCCGGCGTTCGCCTGCTCATGAATCTGGCGGGTGGCGTTGATGCCGGCCGCCTCCTCGGCCAGCACCGACGCCTGGACGACACACGCGATCCGGACATTGGCGGGGATGGCCGCCACGGTCGCGCTCGCGGCTTCGTTCGGGTCGGGGTCGATGTATCCGACGTCGGATCCCGGCGTGTAGGTCGGGGCCGTGTCCGCGGTGCTCCGGTACGTCAGGCGCGGCCACGCCGCCTCCTGCGTCGTGCTTGCCGGGTACCCGTCCCACATGACGGCATCGATCAGGCCCGTTGCCTGGCGAAGGTGGATGAGTTGGTCGTCGGCACTCGCCGCCTCGAACGCGATGCGCCGGGTGTCGGTGGAAACCATGTGTGCCGCGATGATTGCCGCGGCCTCGGTCACATCGGCGTAGTAGGGTGCGCTGGTCATCCCACACCTCCCGTGATCGCCGCGGCCATGAGCACGGTCTGGCAGGCCGCCGATGACCCGGCTGCAGATCCGACGACAACGGTGCTGGCGCTCGCCGCCGCGGACATCGCGAGCGTCATGTATGCCTCGTTTCCCGCACGGGCTGCGTGGAGGTTGTCGGCACGACGCAGGCGCCCGAGCTGCTCCATCCAGGTGCCCATGTCCTGGGTGATATTGACGGCGGCGGCGCCCGCGGCGGACGCGTTGTCCATGATCCAGTTGTTCCACGCATCGAACGTGGAGTTGCCGGCGGAGTCGAGGTCGGCCCCGCTCGAGGCGACACCGTGCGCCATGCCGGTGAGCCAGAGCGCCTCGAGGCTCGGCAGCGTCGTCTGCAACTCATCGAGGAATGAGCCGAACGAGTCGGGGTCGGAGGACTGGTACCCGTCGGTTTGGATCATGACGTCGAAGCCAACAGCCTGAGCAAGGGCCGCCAGGGCGCCGCTGAACTGCTCGGCGAGCTGCTCGTCGTACCCCTTGCCGGACTTGCCGAACTGCCCGATCCGGAAACCCGGCGTCGACGGTTGCACAGCGCTCTTCGCAACCAGGATGCAGTCGTAGCCGCCGCCGGAGTCGCCCGTCAGTCGGATGCCGCGCCAGTTGCCCTCGGAGCCGCTGAACGCGTGGGAGATCTCGACGAAGGACCAGTCGCCAACGTAGACGGTGTCGGTTGCCGTCGGCGCCACGTCCCAGTCATGCGCGAAGGTAACGGTGGTCGTGCCCGTGCTGAAGCTCGAACCGGCGACAACGTTGACGCGGCCCTCGCCGGCCGTGCCGTCGTGCGTGACCGCCTTGCCCGCGGTGAACTGAGCAGTGACATCGCCCGAGATCGTGATGGAGTCTGCCGTCGGTGCAGACGCCACTGTGTGCGACGTCGAGGACGTTGCCATCGTCTCGGTGGACTCGGTCTCGATGTCGGTACCAGCGCCGCCCTGTTGCGTGTTGTGGTTCGGCTGCCAGTCGAGATCAGCCGCGCCGGGGACCTTGAGCAGGTAGTACGCCGTCGTGATCGCTTCGGACGCATCCGCGATCGCACCGAAACTTGGCTCACAACGCGCGGTGTATGTGCCACCGGCGGGGATCCGAATGACGCGGCCGGATCCGACCGTCGACCCGCTCTCCCCCCAGTAGTTGATCCCGAAGCGGTTGTAGTTGTCACCCTCATCCGCGAGGCCCGCGCCTCCGTCGGTGTACGGCCCGTTCGCACCGCAGTTGTAGCCGTATCGCTCGCCGTTGTTCGAGTTGATCAGTGGCGGCTGGCAGAGCACCCCGGTCAGTGACGAGGACCGGATGGTCTGAAGCCCGTCTGCGAAGTGCTCCGGTCTCCCGTCCGCGACGTTCTTGCCCGCGACGCGCGAGTTGCCGGCCACACCGACGTTGACGATCTCGCTTGGCGAATCGATAGCGAGTTGGCGGAGCATCGGCAACGACGCGGACACTCGCGTGGCGGACGGCCCGCTCGAACGCTGCGGCCCTTGCTGTTCGTGGTACGGTCCGAACGCGGCGTCAAGCGGATCGACCCACGTGATCGTACCCGCGACCGTCATCGTCTCCGTGTCCAGCAGGTCCCCGCCGGATGCGAAGTACTCCAATGCGTCAATGGCGCCGGTTGGGATCGAGTCGCCGAGCCCGACGTCCTCCGAGCCGCTCCTGGTCGCGGTGCCGTAGAACGCGGCGCGGTGGAGGTTGGCAACGCCGCCGAGGTTGGCGGTCGCGGTCTCGGAGTAGTCGCTGTCGCCGTCGCTGAGCGGGAAGTTGAGCGGGGCATCGATGCGCTTCGACGCCCATATGTCGTCGAGATCATCCCATCCGAGGACTTCGCCCGTACGCAGCGACCAGGACATGAGCACACCCGGTTGCGTGTCACCCTCGTAGGGGTCACCGAAACCCCAGTCGCCCGAGTAGCTGTCGATGCCTCCGTTGACGAACGAGTCGACGTCCTGGACTCGCGACGGGTTGAGACTCTCGGAACGTGCGTACACCGCGAGGGTGCTCGAGCTGACGTCGAAGCTGACGATTCCGACGATCCACTCGCCGTCGGCGAGGTCACCGCCGAAGTCGCAGTTGACGTTGACGTTGTTGCTGTCGAGCCCGCGATGGAGTCGGCACCTGAGCGTGTTCGCCTCGGAGATGTGGCGCACGCTGATCTCGAAGTTGCCGGCGGATCCGCACCGCATGATGTGCGAGCTGGTGTTGGCGTCGGCCTCGTGCCAGAACCAGAACACGATCGAGAAGTCCGCGGACCCATCGAAGATCACCGCTGGCAACGTGCCTGCGGCGAGCGTGATGTTGGCCGAGTTGTCGGACAGATGGACCGCCATCGTTTTCCTACTGAATGAGGACCGTATGAGTGAGCGTGGCACCGGACGAACGCGCCCAGACTTCATCGATCGCGCCATCGACTCCCAAGCCGGCCGCGATCGGTAGCTCGGCGCCCGGCTCAAGCGTGTAGGCGTCCTGCGAGCCCGTGGGTGTGCCCGGGTCCTCGGTGGTGTTGGGGCTGGACAACACCTCGATGTTGTTCGCCGATGTTGAGAGGCTTCGGAGCAGCAATGCGCGGGCGGCCCCGTCGCTTTCCCGGTCGAAGATCTTCGTCCACGTATCGCCGCTCAGCGCGGTTGATCCTGCGGTTGCCATCAGGGTCTCCTTCGGGGGGGTGTAACGGGATCCACCTGGCGGCCGGCGCTCCTCACCAAACCGCCCACCAGGTGGGCTCCCTGACCTCGAACCTCTCTCTACTTCTTCTTCGCGGCCGGCTTCTTCGCAGCCTTCTTCTTGGTCTTCGACGCAGCCGACTCGGCCTCGGATGCCTCGGGCTCCTTGGGTGCCTCGGGCTCCTTGGATGCCTCGGGCTCTGCGTCATCTTCGGCGTCACCGGTTTCGGCATCCCCGTTCCCGCCGCCGTTGTCGGCATCGTCATCCTTCGCGCCGCCGGCCGCCGCTTCGGCTTCCAGCGGGCTCGGCAGTTGTGCGGCCGCCGGCGGCTCCGCGGCCAACGACTCTTCCGCGGCGCTGGCCGCGGGGCCGCGCCACGCACCGCCCTCGTGCTCGACCCAGAAGTCGAGGCCCGGCCCGATCGCCTTGCGCTTGCCGGCGGCTTCGATCAGACGGTCGGCCTCGCCGCGCGGAAGTGTGAGGGTGAATTCCTCGAACTCGTAGGTGCCGAATCGGAAGCGCTTGTAGCGGCTCCGGAAGCGGACGGTGTCGGTCGCGGTGTTCGTGGTCTCTGTCGTCATCGGTCGTTTCTCCGAACGTGGGGGTTTGAAGCGGGTCGTTCTCTTCAGAAGACCGCGGGGCCGCCATCGCGAGCCCGCGGGTGAATGGGTCATTTGGATCAGGTGGCGCCGGTCACGCCCTTGATCACGGCATGGGCCTGTTCCATGCCCCAGGTGAGGCACAGTTCGGACCTCCACTCGTCCTCGACCGCATCGGTACCCGGCGTCTGGATGTCCGCCTTGAGGTGAGGCAGCCACCCCTCGGAGTAGCGGATCTCCGCCTGGGCGGGATCAACTACGAGGCCATAGCCCGCGTGGGGGCCGACCAGGGCGCGATGTGGGATGAGGTTCACAGTGCCGTGGCTGGTGAAGATCTTCCGGATCGTGAGACCAGCGGCCACGCTTCCGGACATCACCTGCATCGCACCGTGGTACAGCTGGTTGCACGTCTCCAACATCAGCGTGCCGCAGAACATGAACTTCTCCGGCGAGCCGTACGCGAACGGGTTGCGAAGTGCCAGGTCGAGCCGCGCCTTCGACATGGTGCCGGCCACGTCGTCGACGTTGGTAGTCACGTGCTGGAGGATGCCGCCCATTGTCGTGACCCGGTTGCCGCTTCCATCGGTGACGCCGGAACTGCGCGCACCGAAGACAATCGACCGCTCGATCGAGCGGATGTGGTCTTCGAACTTCGTGCGGCGCAGTCGGGCTCGTTCGTCCTCAGTCAGCGTGCCGTGACGCTGCATGCGCCCGGTGAGGCCCACGGTGTCACGGAACGTCTGGAGGTAGTTGTGATCGAGCGTCGGGTCGTAGTTCCGGGCGGACGCCTTGGGGGCACCCTCGCCGGCGGCGGCACCGACACACTGAACGTTTGCGTTGTCGGCAACCGATCCCGCGGCAGCAGCGACGACGCTGCCGACGCCGCGTACAACCGTGAGAGTATTGGTAGCGACGGCGGTCACGAGACCGACCTCACCCGTCGCCTCGAAGAGGATCAGGCTGTTCGCGTAGAAGACGGTTCCGTCGTCGACGACGATCGACGTGGTGTTCTCGTCATAGTTGTCCGGGGCGTTGTTGATTGCCGTCCGACGGCCGTCGAGGCTCTGCGTGCTCCACTCGACCTTCTCGGCCATCGTCGGCCTCGCCTGGCCGCGAGCGATCAGTGACGAGTAAATGGGCATTTCATCCGCGCCCTGAACGAGGATGATCTCCTGCGTGACGTCACGATCCAACGGACCCGTGAAGTCAGTCACCTTCAGATTCGCCATAGCTGAGTCTCCTTACTCTGGCGGTTCCACCGGGTCGTGGTCCGTGACCCGTGTCTAGCGGTGCGCCAACGGCGGCGCCCGCGGGTAGCGTGTCCCCGTACTCAGACCGGCGCCCCGGGTCCCTCCTCCCGGATGCGCCTGCACTTCTCCTCGCTCTCCTCCTTCGCGTCGTCGCGCGGCTTCTTCCCTTCCTTCTCCGCGTCCGCGCTGAACGGCTTGACATCCGCACCCCACGCCTTCGCCTCCTCGACGACGCTCTCGAATGCCGCGTTGATCGCCGCGTCATCCTTCGGGGGCTCATCCTTGAATCGCGCGATCAGCCGGCCGGACATCGCGGTCTTCCGCTCCTCGCTGAGGTTCGGGCGGTTCGCCTTCAGCCAGCTCTCGACCTTGGACTCGGTCTCGGCGCTGCGCTGGCGGCCCTCTGATTCGGCCGTCATTTCGTCCTGCCGCTTCTTGATGTCAGCGAGGGTCTCAATGAAGCCCTTGGCCCACACCGGGGGCTTGTCGTCCGCAGAGGAATCATCCCCGGGGTCCTTCGCCGGCGGCTTCAGGTCCTTGACCTTGTCGTCGATCATGCCCGGGACCTTCTCCTCGATCGCGGCTGTGACCGCCGTCGTGATCGCCTCAGTTGTGGGGACGGACTTGTTCGCCTCCGCAATCGCGTCGGTAATGGTCTTGTTGATCTCGTTCCGGTCGTTGTCGTCGAGTGGTGACATGGGGGTCTCCTGGTAGCGGCCCGCTCCCGGGCCGACGGGTTTGAGGTCAGCGCCCCACCGTGAAGGGCGGGGGAATGTCATCTACGCTCGGGGCGTTCCACCCCGGGTTGTCTCTCTCCGCTCGCTCCGTCCAGAGTCGCATCTGGGACTTCGACCAACGGTCGATCGAGTTCGTCTTCAGCTCGACGATGTCACGCTGGATGTGAGTCTTGAGCGTCGCGTCGTGCACGCCCCAGATGAGCACCATCACAAAGATCCCGATCGAGATGCCGGTTTCCTTCGTGATCATCATTCTGCCGTTGCCATTGCCGTTTCCGCTGCCGTTGCTCATGCCGCGAGGCTCCTCGTCAGGTCACCAGTTGCCAGCGCGTGCCGATATGCCGCCAGCGCCTTCCGGTGCATGGACTCAAGGTGAGGGGATGACACGCCCGGCACGAACGCGACGGTGCCCTTGCTGCAGTTGGGGTGGAAAGGCGGCCCGCCCTGGGGGAGCGATGCGATCGCCGGGTACTCGTCAGACCCGCCTCGAATGCTCACGACCAGGCCGATGAACCGCGTGCAGAAATTCCGACTCACGCGACCGGTGATCTGGACGGTGTGGATGCCGTTCCGGTCAAGGCGCTGATGCCGGCCCGCGACCGTTGCCTCACGCGTCCTGGTGCGCACGACCATCTGCGTGTACTGGGCGACACTCATCTCGGCTCGCCCGACCTGGATGCGCTTCCGCCCGAGTTTGCGGTACGACTCCAACTCCGGCGCGTTCGGGTCGCGGAACTGCTCGCGGAGCAACGCCTCGGCCTCGCGAGGATCACCCGTGATGAGCCCGCGTGCGATCGCACGGTTGACCGTCGGCTCCAGACGCGAGAGGCGCCCCGATGAGAGGCTCCGGAACACGGCCTGAGCCTGGTCGACATAGATCCGCATCGAGTCACTCAGGCGGGCGGTGGTGTCCGTTGCGATCGCGTTGATGGCGTCCTGGTCGATCCCCTCGAATCCGACAGTGACGGAGCCGGCTGGCAACACCTCGGCCGCCTGCCGGACACCCTGGCCGTCTCCGAGCTTGTACGCGTCGTCGGCCATGCCGCGGATCCGCTCGAACGACCCGGATCGGGTGACCGTCGCGACCTCAGAGATTCGGCGCAGCAGCTCCGCGGAGCGAGCGACCCGGTAATCGACTGACTCGGAGGTGAGGCGCTCGTTAGCGATTGTCTCACCGATCATGGCATTGATGCGCGCGGCGGCATCGTCGTACAGCGAGACGACGACGGCCTCGCGCTCCCGGGTGGATCCCTGGCGTGGGTTCCCCGGGACGTCGTCGCCGGAGACTCCGGAGGGGTTATCGACGTTGGGGTCGTCCGGCATGGTCGGGATCTCCGCGATCGCCAGGATGAGCGTGATGATGAGGTGGAGTGCCAGGCGGATCATGTGTCTCCCCCACTTCCGCTCGGCAGCGCGGCGCCGAAGATTGCCGCCGACTGATACTCGGCCGAGTTCTTACGGTCCTCGGCGATCTCGGCGAGGACGGCGTCGACCTGGTCGTCACCGTGGATACGTGCGATCGCGCGTCGGCTGGACGTCAAGCCGGCCGTGACCAGGTCGCGTTGCTCTCGGCCGACCTCGGTCTCATCCTTCGGAATCTCTGGCCGGAGCGCGGCGCCGACCGGCGAGATTGCGTACCCGGTTCCCCGGCGGCTATCGAACTCACTCGCGACCGTCGCGACGCGCTCAACTGCGGTCGTCATGTATGGCTCCGAGCCGCGGGCCGCCGCCAGCGTGTTGGTGCTCTCGAGGCGCAGCTTGTCGTAGCTGTCAGGAGTGGCGCCACCACTGAGCTTGATACCGAGGAGTGACGGTGCGATACGCAAGGTGACCAGGAGCCACTCCAGTGTGCGGTCGAGGATGTCGAGCTGTGCCGTGAACTGTGCGGCGGTTGTGATGTAGCCCACCTCACCATCCGGGTCGACAACGGCCTCGAACGGGGGCACCCGGCCAGTCTCGGGATCCAGCATGGACTCGGAGACCCGCATCTTCGGGTGCGCGTGCATCTCATGGCTGCGGTCGAGTCGGCTGAAGGCCGCCGTCGATGCGTCGACCAGGTCGAGGTCATCGTCGTTCAGTCGCGGCACGGGCTCGCCCCGATCGAGGCCGAGGACAAGGCGGACGATGAGCGGTTGGGATGCGCCGGTCAGTCTTACGGGGTCGGGCCGCGACTCCGGTGCGATATCGCTCAGCGCCTCGTCGAGTGTGGCCTCCTCGAGTTTGGCGGTGTCGTGGTAGATGCTCGACCAGGGGAGCTTGTAGGCAAGCTGCTCGACGATCCCGACCGAGCGGCCGTCGGCCATAACCGTGCGGTGTCGCTCGATGCGCAGATAACGCTTCGGCTTGTCCGACCGGACCTTCGATGCGACCTCACGCACCCATCGGCGTTCCCAGACAGAGGGCTGGCCGTCGGGGCCGATCGTGCCAACCGGGAGCCACTCCTCGGGGCAACCGACCCGGATCAGCGTGTCGCCATTCGCATCGACGTCGATGATCAGCGGTGCCTCGCTCTCGATGTTGGCCGTACGCACTGCCTGGTGGAACATCGCGTCGAACAGTGACCGGCGCCGGATCTCGTCGAGGGCGATGCGCTGGGTCTCGAATCCGTCGGGAACTGAGAGTTGCACCGGGTTCGCCGCCATCACGCTGGCGTGCATGTCCATCGCAAGGGCGACAAGGTTGATCTTCTGGATGAGCTGTGTGATGCGACCGTTGTGCGCCACGACGTCCCCGAACTTGTGGCGGGTCTTCTCCAGGCCGATGAGCACCTGCTGCCACTTCCCCTCGAACAGTTGGCGTGTCATGCGAGCCCGCTTGTGGCGGGCCTTGATCTCGGCAAGCCGAGCCGCGGACGCGTGGAAGGGTGGGATGATCAGGTTTGCAAACTGGCTCATCACATCACCCCCGGGGCGAGGGCGACGACGCGGGCCGCGGACTTCTTCGCCGCCGCGGCATGGAGCCCGAGCATGCACGCCCACGCCTCGTCGGCGTGGCCGGACTGATCGCCGACACTGACGAACCGCTCAGCGCCGCTCGATGAGACCAGGCGGTCGATTGAGCCGAACGCGGCGTTGATTTCCTCGTCGTTGGGGATCGTGACCGTCCGGTCTTCCATGTGCTTCCGGCATCGCGTCGCCATGTCCGCCTTGCTCCGCACGGTGAACGCCACGGGTTCACACCGCGAGCGGTACCTCTCGGCACACTCCTCGGCGAGTTGCATTCCAAGCCCGGTCTTATCGATCGCGATGCAACGCACCCGGGCCGTGTTGCCCTTCTTCGATTCGACCCTCAGGCCCATGACCGCGTCGATGGCGTGCCGCATCTCGGCGAACTGTCGGCCGCGCCACCGAAGCACGCCGATGGTCGTGAAGGTCGATCCCCGCCGGCCGAGGATCCAAAGGACGAACTTGTCACCCTCAGCGCTGCGCCCGATGTCGGCGCCAGCGTAGAGGTGCGTCATCTCACCGTCGGTCTCCTCAACCGCCTTGACCACGTCCGCGATCACCGCCATCAGGTTGCCCTTGGGGAGCGGTGTCTTCGGATCGGTGACCGGTTCGAGAACCGAGAAGGGGAACCAACCCATCTCAGCATCGCGCGGGACGCACTCGTACTCTTCGAGGTACTCCGGCTCCGACATGCACTTGGACCGGCAGTCGGCGAGGAAACTTTCTCGGGTGTACGACGTGCCCATCACCTCGTTGATCCGCTCGACGAGTCCCTGCTCGACGGCGAGGGAGATCGGGATGTGATGCAGGCTGACGGGAAGATCGGTCTTGAGCGGTGAGCCGTGGGCCTCGGGGGCGAGGCGGCGGTGGCCCATCTCGCAGAGCGTGTTGAACCGGCTGAGCATGCCGTTGTGCGTACTGATCGCGGCGATGCGTCCGCCCCACGTGGTGACGGGCACGGCCGCCTTCCATATCTCGGCGGGGCGTTCATGGAACGCCAGCTCATCCAGGACGACGTCACCCTTCGGGCCACGGAACGCCTTCGGGTTCGATGACATCGCGGTGAGTCGAGGCGTGCGTCCACGCACCTCGGGGAAGTCGATCGTGAACACACGCATGTCACGCGCCTCGAAGAGCTCCCAGCCTTCGGCGATACGCACGACCTGTCCGACCGCTTCACAGAAGAACTTGACCTCTTCGACGAACTCCCGCGCCTTGTCCTCGTCCGCGGAGCTGTACCGCACATCGATCGGACGTGTGCCGTTGAGGCGCGACATCGCAATGTTCGCAGCCTCGGCATACGTCATGCCCGTCTTCCGTCCCTTCACGCAGACCTTGACGGGTGATGTGTCATTGCACCATGCGATCTGGTACGGCAACAGGTACGGCCGCTTGCGCTTGCTCGCGACGCCTCCGGGTTGGAGCTCGGCCATCGCCATCATCCCGCTGCCCCTTCGTACTCGGCCCCGGTCAGGACGGCCGTCAGCATCGCGCCGATCTCTTCCGTGCTCAGGCTGCCGCGGGCGTTCGCAACGTCTTCGAGGACGGCCCTGAGCTTCCGCTCCCGCTCCTCGGTCTGCACGCGCTTCAGTGCGACCTCGCCCTGCACCTTCGCCGCGTTGGTGACCATCTCCAGGCTGCGCGCCATCCAGTGGCGCTCGGCATTGGAGTACAGGTGCAGCGGACGCACGCGGAGCATCGACACGAGGCCGGCGGTGTAGAAACACACCAGGCGTTCGAGGAGTATCTCGAGGCGACCATCCGCCGCGAAGGCGACGTCTTTCGATGCGACGTTTCGGATGTACTGCGAGTCAAGCTCGTTGTACTTTTTGCGGACTGCGTGGAGCCAGCGATCGATCATCGACCCGCTGATTGCGGGCAGATCCTTGCTCATCTCTCCGAGGATCTTGTGCGCGGATTCACCGCCGATGATGTGGCGACGTGCGACGTCCAGGAGGACGCCCTCGTTGAGCGTCCACATCTTCGCGCGTCCGCCGCGCTTGTTGCCAGGGCGCGACGCCTGGATCGCTTCGAAGACGAACGACAACCGCATGTGATCGTGCATCGCGATCATGCCGACGCCGGACTCCTCGACCGCTTCGGTCGTCGTCGTGGCGCTGTCCGGGTTGTCGTCCTTCGCCTTCGCCATTTACCCGCCGATCACCTCGCCAGTGTTGATGTCGATCGAGACGATGCGCTTGTCGACGTTGCCCGTGATGACAACGGTGGGCTTGCCGTCGGTGCGTCCCGCGCGAGGTGGCGTCTCGCCGGTCTCGACGAGCTTGCGCTTCTTCGCGAGCTTGAGCAGTGTGGCGCTCGCGATCTCATTGCCCGCGGCGAGCTTCGCCTGGACGGCAGGCTTCGAGCGTGCATGGCTGATGAGCTTGACCGCGTCGTCGCAGTCTTCCTCCATCGCCGCCGGATCATCGGCGTAGATCGCGAACATCGCACCGACGAGATCCGTGTCGCCGAACGCGCGACGCTCGAACGGCTTGCCGCCGCCGATGGGCGGCCCCTTCGTGATGTCGCCGTTGATGGCGATGCTCAGCTCGACCGGATACGTGCCTTCCGGGAGCTTGGCGCTCTTGTCGTCGAGTTCGGCCTCGATCTGCTTCTTCGCGCGGTCGAGCGCGGCGATGATGGCGAGTCGGTCAGTGTCGGTGAGGGTGACGGTCATGGTCGCGCCTCCGTGCGCTGGGGGTTGAGGTCGTCAAGGTGGCCGGGTCGCATCCATGCTCGCCGGCCATCGCGCCGTCATGGCGTCGATCGATGTAATGTGAAACACAAGTTGGCACGCTACAAAGCGTCAAACTTACGAGTTTGGACGTAAGAACAGGGTCAATTGTTAATGAGAATGGCCGTCCGACGTGCCGATGTTGCGATGATCTTGCGTGTCGGACGTTACGAGTCAGTCCTCTTCGATGTCCAGCGACTCCCGTAGAGTCTCGATGTGCGAGATCAGGTCGGTCAGTCGCTCCCAGGTCCCTCGCGGGCAGACGGACGTGTCGCTGAAGACCGCGTCGACCGCGGCGAGCGCCTTGTCGACGATTGGGGATGTCTCGGGCATGGGGGGTCTCCGCCCCGCGCATGAATAAACGGGGCGACGAAGCGCTAGGCGTCCGCCGCCCCGCTTCCGGGGGGCAAGGGGTAAGCCAAGTGTATCCACTCGGCGTGATTGGGAATACCCCGACCGCCCGATGGAGCAGACGGTCGGGATCGTGGTGCGCGGCGACGCCGTCGAGCATGAGAGTCGGCGCCGCCTCATCGTGTTTGCCATTCCCCGGTGCGCCTGATGCGCACCGGGGGCCGCTCATCACATGGCGGCTTCGGGGCCGCCCTTCGCGGGGGTTAGTATCGGCGTCGGATCCCCGGAACGCGGGGATGTCGTGCCGCGGCGATCGCCCTCGACCTCCGTCGTTCGGCGTCAGCTTGTCGCGTGATGCAAAAAGCACAGCAGCCTGCGGTCTCCACAGAGACTCACAGGTCTGACCAGAGGCGTGCTCGAACGTGCGAGCACAAATGATCGCCTACCTCTACCCGATAATATGCCCGCCGCCCACACCGCTGTCAAGGCCCACGCAGGAACGACAACACGCCGAAGAGCACGAAGGGCCAGATGCACGAACTGAGGACGATTCCAAGCGCGATGACAACGACCCAGTTCATCTGCTCACCGGCTCTCGGAACCAGCGTCACGTGCACCGGGTTTCGCCTGGTGCCGCCGATCTTCTCGGCAACCCGACCGGCGAGCCTGTCGAACCATTCCTCATCGAAGGGAGATTGGACCCTTGGCGGTGGTGGGGCGCCGCATTCCGGGCACGCCCGGCCGGGTATGCCCGAGAGGTCATACCCGCATTGCTGACACGGCACCTTCTGGTCGAGCCTCACATCACTGACAACAACGTCGTACACGGAATTCGCGCGACTCGTCGCCTGGTGCTCATCCGATGCGTCGATCGTGAGCGTACGAGGCAGTCCAGTCTCCCGGTCACACCCTTGTACGATGTACTTCGCCATTAAACTTGCATCCCTCCTCGGAGGTGCGCAGTATATCAAACTTGAAGGATCCCAACGGTTGCGACCGAGTCGTTCGAGGCCGCATGACGTTCGAAGGGATCGCCGAGGGGAACAAGCTCTAATCGCGTGGGAGCATAAGTTTCGGAGGAGGTGGGCCACGATGCCCGGCGAAATCTCTGCACGATTCTCATGCGTGAGCCTTGACCCGGCCGATAGTTCCGGCCATGATTACCGAAGTCTGGCCCTTTCGGACCAGACCCGGCCCTGCGGCGTGTTGGTAGCACCCGCAAGCGGCCGGACGTCAGAGCCCCGTTAGAGATCCGAGCGTCCAGCAGTGCAAGCCTATCTGAGACATCCCGCTCCGACAATGACCGGCGTGGCCCGTTTTGACGGGTTCACCGAAGCGTCACCGTGCGCACGGTCGGACCGGGCTTCTTGGACGCGGCCCACCACCGAGCAAACTGGACGGGCGAATGCCCCGACGGGAACTGACGAAAGCAGCCTGACCCGCTGACCGCGGGTGAGGCTGTTTTTTCGTCTCCTGATTCCCCCGATCACGCGTGCCCGGCACGTGGAGGTCAGCCATGTCCAGTTCCTCAGAAACATCGCCTACCTCTGGCCCGACTCAACTCGGTCTGGTCAGAGGCTTCGAGGTGCGTGGGCCGTCCATGACCGACGGCCCACGCCCTCACCTTGTCACATCAGCCGACGAGGTCCGCCCCGTCGGCAGGAACAACATAGACCGGCGATGGATCGCCGGTGCGCACAATCGCGTGCGCCCCAACCGGGGCACGTCGTTTCGGCACGGAGGCCGTCATGCACATCGAAAGTGATCTCATCATGACCGAATCCCGGGCCGACTCCGAGCTGCTCACCGAACTCATGGACCGTCATGGTCTCAAGGTGGATTGGCTCTCCCGCGTGACGGGTACGTGCAAGGGGCACATCTCCAGGATGCGCAACGGCCAGTACCCGGTGCCCTACCAGATCTTCCGCGCCATCTATATCAAGACGGGTGACCCGACGATCGTCGCGCTCTTCATGGAACTCGACGATGCACCGACGGCGTTGCCCGACCTGCTTCATGAGAGCAGCGTCCAGGCGTGCGCACTCGTGGCCGCCGCCGCTCGCGATCGCACCGCAGGCAAGTTCAACGCCGCCGCAATCGTACCGAACCTCGACTCGCTCATTCGCATGCTGCTCACCGCGCGATGCGCGATGGACTGCACCGTCGACCAGGTTGCCTGAAAGGGGGAGACTCATGTTTGCCGAACGCCTCTACATCCCCTCGATCGACCCCCGCACAGTCTCTCCTGAAGCGCGGCTCCTCGTTGCGCTCCTCGACACTCTTCCCACCAACTCATCCTGCGTGCGGCTTGGGATCATGCATGCCGAGCGCATCCTCCGGGAGCCGCCGGTCAAATTGCTCCGGGAACTGGAGACCGCCGGCGTCCTGCGATTCCGTCGATCCACTGAAGAAGAGATCACCGTCTACGCGGAATCCCCCATCCGAGGAGGCCGCCGCGTGAACGGGATCGGCTACAACCTCGGCGAGTACGTCTACGAGCGCTTCGGCGTCGGCGACAAGGAAGGCCCGAAGGTGCCGGAGGCGGTAACTCGGATCGTCTCACGAACCGGGGAGGGCCTCTCGACCGAGTTCACGACTGAGTCGGGGAACGCCTTCGACGTGTACGGGCGGTGGTGCCGTGACCAGAACGGCAATCCGGTACCAACGCGCCTCCCCACCTATGGGCGCATCCGCAAGCTCACCGAGCGTGATGTGGCAACACACCCCGTCATCGTCAATGACATCGAATCGATCTTCCCGCGTCGGAAGCGGAGGCCCGCGAAGAAGTGACGGCACTCCCGCGCCAACATGACAGCGACCCGGCCGCCTGGGTCCCGATCGCGCACGCCGCGCATGTCATGGGCGTCGGTACCGCCCGGCTCCGTCAGCGCTGCCGCAATGAACTCGCCGGCAAGGGGCTCGCCCGCAAGTGCCGCGTGTCGAGCGGTCAGGAGTCCTGGCACGTTCACCCCTCGATCGATCGTCGGCTCGGATCAGGAACCCCGGACACAACACCCGCGGAACTGCTCGCGTCGATCCCCAAGTCGCAACGCGATGCGGCGGAGTGTCGGGCGCTGATGCTCCGCGACTTCCGGCGCTGGCGCGATCTTCGTTCGACGAACGTCCGCCGTGACTTCGATGCCTTCCGTGCGTCGATGTCCCAACGGTACGAGTCGCCGGTGCCCGCGCTCTCACGCTTCTACTCGTGGAACGAGATCGCGCCGTCGAGCGATGACTTCCCCGGATGCGTGCTCGCGCTGGTCGACACCCGCGGCGGTGCACAGTCCGGTCAGGTCGGCGGTGTATCAGCTCCGGCGTGGCAGCGCTTCGAGGCGCTGTATCTGACGCCTCAGCGATGGTCGATCGCCAAGTGCCACCGAACGCTCAAGGTCGAGGCGAAGCATCACGGCTGGAATTGGCCGGGGTCTGCACGCCAGGTCCAGAACCTTGTGCGCGAACGCATCACGCCACAACGCGCGGTTATGGCCCGTGACGGCGTCGACGCATGGCGCCACAAGTTCCTGACTCCGCTCGAGCAGGATCCCGACGCATGGCTCGCCGGGCAGTGTTGGGAGGGCGACCACTCACGGCTCGACCTCTTCGTCCGTGTCTTCCGCGGGGGCAAGTGGGTCTCCGACCGTCCGTGGCTCACTGCGTGGAAGGACCGTCGGTCGCGCCGAGTGATGGGATGGGTCGTTGGCATGAATCCCAACTCCGACGCGATCCGCGGCGCCCTCATGCGGGCGCTTCGTGATGAGACGGCCTCCGTGCCGGAGTACGTCTGGATCGATAACGGCAAGGACTTCGCGGCGGCGGAGTTCGGCGGCAAGACCAAGAAGCAACGCCGGCGTGCCCGCCGCGAAGACCGGGAGATGAACACTGTCGCGTGGGCCGGCCTCTTCGGCATGCTCGGCGTCGACGTCCACTTCGCCGAGGCGTACAACCACAACGGCAAAGCGAGGATCGAGCGGTCGTTCGGCACGCTCCACATGGACCATGACCGGGAGTATCCGAGTTGGTGCGGCTCGAAGCCCGGCGATCGCGACCGTGAGTCACTCGACGCCGTCCTCGCCGACGTGATGTCCCTCCCAACCGTCGATGACGTGCGCGAGTCGATCGACCGTTGGATCGAGTACTACAACCATCGCGCCGATCACAGCATCGACGCCCTCGCCGATCCGGAGACGGGCCGGAAGGTCTCGCCCGTCGAGTTCTACGCGGCGCAGATCCCCGCGAAGCGAACGCTTCCGGATCGTGGCGCTCTGGCGCTCCTCGAGCAGCGCTGGTCGCGGCCGCTCAAGGTGACGAAGCACGGCGTCTCGCTACGCATCGGCGGGCAGACCGTGAGCTTTGGTGACGTTGCGAGCGAACTCGATCGACTTCGCGGCTCCGATGACACCGTGCTGGTCACCTACGACCCGGACGACACGACGCGCGTCCGTGTGTACGACATGGCGGGCGTGTTCCTGTGTGTCGCCGAGCAGAACATGAGACATGGCGGGCCAACGTATGACCCGGTCTCGGTCGAGGCCCGAAAGCGTGCCCTCGCCCGCCGGCGTGCGGCGCAGCGTGAGGTCAAGAAGTCGATCGACGTCGCCGCGCTGACCGATACCCCGGCGTCGCTGGCCGCTGATGAGCAGCGCCGGATCGAGATCGAAGAGACTCAGGCTCGGCTCTCTGAGATGGGCGCCGACGCACCGCCGCCGATCCGCTTGGTGCGGACAGCCGTCGACGGTCAATCGGACAAGGTCGACCAGGCCGAACGCATGGCGATGGCCGCGGGCGCCGAGCACTACGACGACGGGGAGGAATCAGTCATCGACGCGTTGGTCGAGGACTTCCGGCGCGAGGAGGAGCGCAACCGCGCGGCCCGCGACATGGCCGAGCCGGAGTGCATCACGTTCGCGATCGACGACGACGACGACCAGGACGACGACGAGGAGATCGACGTCGACGGGATCACCACGCTCCTGATCGGGGCGGACGACGAATGCCAAGAGGACGGGGCAGCGTACCCGTGGGACGAATGACCAAGCATCACGACAACCCACCATCGAGTGAAGGATTGCTCGATCAGTTGGCGCAGGAGGCGCGTGTGATCAATACAGCTGCGGCGGTGCTCCCCGAAGAGGGCGAACTGAACGGTGACCAGGTCCGGGAGGTCGCGGAGCGACTCGATGCGTACCTGAGTGCCAAGCGCTTGACGCCGTTCGTCGTCGGGCGGCAGACCGGGCGTGCCGTTTCCTCGATCGAGTCGTTCCTGAAGGGCGCCTACGGCGGCAATGTGAGCAAGCTCGCACGGCTGATCAACCGCTGGCTCGATCAGCACCAGGGCGGCGAGGAGAAGTTCAGCCACACCTACACCTCGACCAAGGTCACCGATCGCATGCTCACGCTCATGAAGCTGGCGCAGCGCGAGCGGCAGATCGGTGTCATCACCGGTCCCTCCGGCATCGGCAAGTCGATGGTCTGCCAGGCGGCTGCTTCCGGTGAGATACCCGGCGCGACGCATGTGCATTGTCTGCAGGGCTCATCGACGGCGTTCCAGTTCGCGCAGCTGTGGGCCGCCGAGTTGCAGTTGAAGGCCCGCGGCGGACTCTTCCAGGTCCAGAGAGCCATCATCGAGCAGCTGCGAGGATCGGACCGGCTACAGATCATCGACGAGGCGCAGTACCTCCACACGAAGGCCGCGAACGTCATCCGCGACGTGTGCAAGGTTGCCGGCGTCGGGGTGGCCCTGGTCGGGACCGTGGACATCGAACGGAACATCAACGACCGCACGCAGTTCTACGGCCAGTTCGAGCGGCTCATCGTCGCCCGCTACAACATCGTCGAGGAGCACGTGCAGAATGGCGGCCGCCCCCTCTACACCGTCGAGGAGATCGTCCGCTTCGCCGCGAGTCGCAAGCTCAAGCTCAGCGGCGATGCCGCCGAGTTCGCGACGCGCCTCGCATGTGTGCCCGGGTACGGCGGGCTTGGTCGCTTGGGCAACATCCTCTTCGTCGCCAGCAAGGTGGCGAAGACGGGCACCATCACCCTGAAGAACCTCAAAGCGGCGGTCAAGCACGGCCTTGGCGCTCAGCACGCCGAGCGCTGGAGCATCGAGGCCAGCCGTCTGAAGGCCACCGCGTAGGAGAAAGCCATGCCCTGGTCGAAGTCACAGAACATCATGCTTCAGAAGGCCGCGAAGGCCGCCGGCTGGAACAGCGAGCAGCGCTACATGGCGATGCGCTATGTCGGCTGCCGCGACGCCAAGGGCAAGGGGCGGCCGAGCGCAACCGGACCGTCGAACACTCAGGATCAGTTCGAACTCATCATGGCGCTGGCGTACCAGCACGCGTCCATGAACAAGGCCGGCCACGCTGTCCCCGCGCCGCGGAGCGGTACCTGGAGCGACGCGGCCGAAGCCATCGGCGCCCGCGTGCGCCGCAAGATCGAGGACGTGTGGATGGAGGCGTCGCAGCGCATCTCAGACGTGTTCCATCCGCGCGGCCTCGACGGCTTTGTGATCCGCCAGACGAAGAACGACCCCGCCGAGTTCTCGTTCGATGACTCGCCGCGATCGCTGGAGGAGTGCGACACCGCGCAGCTCTATCGGATCCTCGAGGGGCTCAAGGGATGGATCGGCCGCGAGATGCTCAGGCGCGGGCTGACGCCCTCGACGTTCGAGATCCCGGCACACGCCCGGCGTCAGGTCGGTGCATGACACATGCGACCAGGTCGGACACGACCTGCGTCGCCCTTCTGATTGGGGGCCTCAGTCGTTGGTACCCGCTCGTGGTGAGCGGGGCGGCCTGGGGAGACAACCCTCTGACCTCGTATCTGAGCGGAGACACTCAATGCTGCTCCATCGTCCAAAGACTTCGCGGGACGTTCCCGCGGCCGGCCAGCCATCACGAGGCCCCCATTCCAGATCACACGCCGATGCGCCGACGCGGCTGACCGCGCGGCTCGTCCGATCGACCTCAAACATGAAAGGTGTTGTGGTGCAACACACCAGGGCCGCGTTCACTCGGCGCGTTGCCAGACGACACCGCCCGGCGCATCGGCGACTCGACCTCACCCCTCGTGGAGCGCTCCGCCCATGACCAAGCCCCTCATCGAAATCACGCTCAACGGGCACGCCATCGTCGGCCTCGGCCTTCCGGTGCTCACGGCCGCCCTGGTCCTCCTGCTGGTGTACGGCGTGCGGCGCATCAACCGGCCGCGCATCGGACGCGGCGTACCGCGCCATTTCATCAAGACGAGGGGAGGCCGGGCATGAGCGACGTCATCCAGATCGACCAGGTCATCGAGCGGTTCCTCAAGTGGCATCCGCGCTACGCCCCGGGCTGGAAGCTGAAGGAGGAATTGGCAGAGTTCCACTTCCATCGGCTCCCGCTCGACCTGGGCGCGATGCTCGTCGGCAGGCGTGGTGACCTCGAGCACGACATCTTCGGCATCCATCGCGATGCCCGCGAGCTTCGGTCGCAGTTCGTTCCAAAGTTCAGACTGACAACGGAGGCCGCTTCGACCGCCGAGTGAATCGGCTCCCGGTCGCATGGATGCGAACCGATGACGCAGGACGCACAACATCCCGACTTCGGGTCACACAGAAAGGTGGGCGCCGGGGCTGATCCCCCCGACGCCCGGACCGAGACCCACGTGCACGTTTCAGCCAAGCGTGGACCCCGGCAACCTCATCTTACAAGGAGAGGAACCAATGGGTTCAGCAAGCTGCCCGCCGGAAAGGCGCGGGCGGGGTACTCCCCGTCCGCCCCGACCGGACGGGAATCGATATCGGGAGCAGTACGGCGTCATTGTCATCTGTTCGAACGAAGATCATCAGCGCGACGTCTACGAGCGGCTGCGCAACGAGGGGCACAAGGTCCGGGTGGTGACGACATGAGAGTCACCATCGAGCACAGGTGCCCGGACTTCACCAGCTACCGCGCTGCACGCGTCAAGAGCCTGTTCAACGTTGACCGCGGGTGCGAGTTCGACCTGGACGTTGAACTGCCCATCGAAGACTTCGCCTGGAAGATCGGCGTCGTCGTCGGGCCGAGTGGGAGTGGCAAGACCAGCATCGGGCAGCGCGTCCTCGGACGCCGCGCGTTCTACCGTTCCGGGCGCTGGCCGAAGTCCGAGCCGATCATCGATGCGATCCATCCCGACGGGTCGTTCGACGATGTCACCGCGGCACTGTCCGCCGTCGGGCTTGGCTCAGTTCCCACCTGGTTGCGCCCCTACCCGGTGCTGTCCAACGGGGAGCGCTTCAGAGCAGACCTCGCGCGGATCATCTGCGAGCGGCCGGGACGCGTCGTCATCGACGAGTTCACGAGCGTTGTCGATCGACAGATCGCACGCATCGGCGCGGGCGCATTCGCCAAGGCGTGGCGCCGTGGTGATGGGCGCTGCGTCCTGCTGAGTTGCCACCGCGACATCCTGTCATGGGTGCGGCCGGACTGGGTCTATGACACCGGTACCGGCCGGTTCCAAAGGGGGTGGGTTCGGCGCCGTCCACGCATCCACCTCGACATTCACGAGACAGATTGGAGCTTCTGGCCGATGTTCGAGCCGCATCACTATCTGAAGCTCCCGCGCATGATCGGTGCGCACTGCTACGTCGGCTCCGTCCAGGGCGAGCCCGTGGCGCACGTTGCCGTCGGCTCGGCTCATTGCGGGCACGGGATCGTGGAGGCCCGCGCGTGCCGCCTGGTCGTGATGCCGGAGTGGCAGGGCGCCGGTGTTGGAACGCGCTTCCTCAACGAGGTCTGCCGCCTGCAGCTCGCCGGCCGCGGCCGGCTCCGTGATCGCAAGGTCACGACGATGTTCCACACCTCGCATCCCGGCCTCGCCGCGGCGCTGAGGCGCGACCGTCGGTGGTCGCAGATCTCGTGCAAGCTCTACGGGGCGAGGAAAGCCGCGTCAGTCGCGTCCCTCCGGAAGTCGCGGGGTGACGGCCGGCGATCAGTCGGCACAGGCTTCGGCGGCCACTTCCGGGCCGTCCAGGGCTTCCGCTACTACGGGGAGGCCGCGGCATGAGCGATCGGCTGTTCCACTGCTACACGAGCCTCATGGACCGCTCTCGCTTCATCACGCGGTGTCGGGCGGTCGCTGTGCGGCACGGGTTCCGGGAGACCGGTGATCCCGCGCGCGCACACTTCGCGATCGCCCCGCTGCTGACCCGCAAGCTCTCGGATGACGAACTCGCGGCGTCGCGCCTCGGCGTCCTCATCTTCCATCCCTCCGCGCTCCCCTACCGCCGCGGCATGGACGCCATCAAGTGGGCGCTCGATGCCGGCGAGCCGGTGAGCGGCGTGACGTGGTTTTGGGGCGGCCGTGGACTCGACACGGGTCCGATCTGCGCCCAGGAGCCCGTCGTGCTCAAGGCCGGCGAGACGCCGCGCGAGGCGTACGAGCGTCGGTTCATCCCGGCGGGCCTCACCGCCCTCGACCAGGCCATCTCTGAGATCTCGCGCGGCCGAGTGCGCCGCGTTCACCAGGACGAGTCGCTGGCGACATACGACCAGCGCTTCCCCACTCGAAAGGAGTCGTGAACCATGAACCTGTTCAGACCTCTGGCCCACGGAGACGTACCCGAGAAGATCCCGCTGCTGCTGGCGCTGCTTCTGGCGGCGGTGTTGTTTGCCGGGTGCCAGGTGGCCCACACCGCCGCGTTCGATGAGGGCCGCTTCGACCTCGAGGGACCGTCGTCCATCAAGAACCAGGCGGACTACGCGACGCCGGACGGCCACGTGTCGAGGCTCAACACGGACGGCTACCCGTACCACATCGACTACGGGGCCGATTACGGCCTTGTGCTCCAGGGCAACGGGCCGTCCCGCTTCGTGGGCGCGACGTTGCCGGGCGGGGTGACCTTCACGATTGCCAGTGAGACCGACTACGGGTGGGACAGCGCTACCGGCGGGTTCGATCCCGAGAGCGGCAACTTCACGTTCCGCATCGACGGCTTCAAGTCCGACGCGTCTTCGGTCGCGCAACAGGTCGCGGCGGCGCTCGCGATCCGTGTGCCCGGCTGGCAGACGATGGCGGAGACGGAGCGTGACGCGCTCGTCAAGAGCACCGAGACGATCGTGGCCGGAGGGGTTGCGATCGCCGAAGCGGCGGGGAGCGTCGCCGAGACGTTCATGAGCGGCGGCGCGGCCGCCATTGTTCCGGACTGACCCCACCACGAACGATCCCACGCTCGCCTCCCGGGCGGCCCCGGATCGGACGCGCGGGTGATCCAACGGTCACCCTCGCAATTCAGCAACCACGACCTCCTTCCCGGAGACAGCCGCAATGCTCCACCTTGGCGAATCATCAATGACCCTCATCTGCCCGTTGGCCGCGCAGGGTCATCGGAGCGCGACGAACGCCCTCGGATACAACGCCCTCGGACTTGCGGCGATGCAGTATGGGATGTCGGTGTTCGAGCAACTGGTGAAGGAGGCGGCCGACGCCGGCTTCAGGTGCCTCATGCTCCGATCACCGTGTGGCGTCACCGCATACGACGGCCGCCGCCCGAAGCGTCACCTCCTGGACATGGCCGGCGAGATCGTCGACCCGATGGGCTACCCGGTCTTCGCCAGGTGGTCACCCGTCGCGATGGAGACGTTCCCCATTCTCCGCGAGATGGTCCACGGTGCCGGCCTCGTGCTCGGGCTGTGGGTCGGCCTGGCCACTGCACGCGACGACGGCAAAGACCGGTCCTGGATCAGCAAGCGGTCGATCGATGCGCACGTGGCCGACGTGCACGGCTACGCATGGATGGGGTACGACGTCATCGGCGGCGATGCCATCAACTGGGCCGTGGGCAAGGGCGGCAAGCCTCGATACCTGGTCGAGGAGTATCGGGACCGCTGCAGGCGCTCCACCGCGTTGTTCCTGGGCGAGGGCCACGATGTCTTCGTCGCGGGCCTGGGCAACTCGGACAAGCCGACCCTCGAGGAGCGGATGCTCGAGGCGGACGACCCCGACCAGTCGATGTTCATCCTGCACGGCAACTACAGAGAGCTGGTCCGCGCTGACCTTCCGAAGCACTGGGCGCTCACGATCAACCACGCCGAACGAGTCGGGCTCCTCAGAGGCGGCGTCGTGCAAAGGACGGTGCCCCGTGTGTGAGCCCCGCGTCGTTCATCACGTCGAGTGCCGCGCCTACTGCGCCGATTGCGACTGGTCATCGAGCAGCCGCTCCGAGGTGCCGGCACGTCAGCATCACCGGGAGACCGGCCACACGGTCGACATCGAGCGCATCGAGCACGTGGCGCTCATGGGAGAGGGAGAGCGGTGAGCAAGCGAAAGCAGGGCCAACCCGTCACATCGATGACGCGAGACGAACTCGTCGCGCTGCTCGGTGTCATGGCCGCGAGCCCGGAGCTTCCATCGAACGCGACGGCCAAGCGGCGTCTCCGCGCGGCCCTCGGCATCCCCGAATGGGCGAAGCCCGACGCCTGGACTAAGGCGATCGGCCGCGCCCTTGACCTCGAATCCGGAAAGGACACGACCTCATGACCACGATCGCGAAGCGACCGATTCCACCGACCGGCATCCTTCAGGAGTGGGTGGCGCGGCTCGGACTTCGACACCAGGGGGTCCTGGTGTCTTCGATCCGGGGGTGTGACACCGCTCCGAAGAACGATCCAAGCAAGCGGCTCACGCGAGTGCTGCGCGGGCTGATCCTCAACACACACTGCGAGAACCCCCACGACGCCCGCAGCTTCATCGAACCGATGGCAGCCGACGAAGCGGTGACCCAAGTGCCGCTCGTCATCGCCGCTTTCTGCGACGTCGTCGATCAATGCCCGCACCACTTTGTGATGCACGCGGTTCACGCCATCGAGGTGATCGCGTACAAGCATCCGTCCCCGGTCATCCGCGACATTTGGACCTGGGCGTACTTCGACCTTGCACACCGGCTCCACCTCTCACCCGAGACGGAGGAGCAACTCGACTGCCGCCTGAACGCGGATGAGAGTGAGTTCGCCGAAGCCCAAGGGGGGATCGGATGATGCTGAGCGACGTCTTCTCCATTGCGATGGAGTTTCTTCGCGAGAACGAGTTCGCATCCGGCGGCTTGGTGATCGGGGCCGCCACCGGCGTGCTCTACTCGATTCGATCACTTCCCGGGAAGCTCTGGGCCCTGCTGCGACGGCGAATCATGTTCGAAGTCGAGGTGCTCGATACCGACGAGGCGTACAACTGGTTGATGCTCTGGGTGGCAACCAAGACAAGCCGGCGCTGGAACCGTCGAGTAACGGCCGTCACATCCGGCGCGGGCGCACTCTTCCGTGCGCAGGGGTCCATGTCGTATCAGGGGGAGGACGACAGGCGGGCAATTCGGCTCATTCCCGCGCCCGGAACACACCTCGTGATGCACCGTGGCTCGCCGGTTCTCGCGCTTCGAAGCCGGGACGATGATTCGAAGAGCATGATGTCCGATCGGCTTCTCCGCCCCGAGAGCCTGACGCTGGTCATATTCCGAGGTGGGCGGGGGGCGGCGCTTGAGATCATTGAGGAGGCCCGTTGTCTCGCTCAGCCGAATCAGGACATCAACATCCGGGTGATGGCGTTCGAGTGGGGATGCTGGTCGACAACCCACCGACTTCGCCGACGTCCGGCAGACTCCGTTGTTCTGGCGAACCATGCCCAGGACGTGATCGTCGAGGACCTCCGCCGATTCATCGGCTCGGAAGACTGGTATGCGGAGCGGTGCATCCCTTGGCGCCGCGGCTACCTCCTCCACGGTCCGCCCGGGAACGGGAAGACGAGTCTCATCCAGGCGATGGCCGCTGAGGCCGGACAGGACATTGGGATCCTCCGCCTTGCAGACAAGGATATGACGGACGCACGTCTCGCCGAAGCGGTGGCCACGAGCCGCGACAACGGATTGATCCTGGTGATCGAGGATGTCGACGCCGCCTTCGGCCCTGATCGCGAGAAGGGGGAGAAGGGAAGCCAGCTCACATTCAGCGGCCTCATCAATGCGATCGACGGCCTCAACTCGCCAGGCGGCCAGATCGTCGTGATGACAACGAACCACCCCGACCGACTCGACGAGGCTCTGTTCCGTCCGGGGCGCGTCGATGTGACGCTTGAGATCGGCAACGCCACGCCTGACCAGGCTCGGCGGATCGCCCTCCGCTTCGGCCTCACTGCCGATGAAGCGAGCGACTTTGCGACGATGGTTCGTGAAGGTGAGCCCCGGTCGATGGCGTCGCTCCAGGCCGAACTCCTGGCCATGTCATCGAAGCCGGGACGCCGACCGCGGAAGAGTCCCGGACCTGAGTTGATTGAGAGCCTTCGTGTGCTCGCTGACGATCTCGGCCGAGGGGGTGACGGATGAACCTCGTCCCGCTGACCAGGTGGCAGAGGTTCGTCCAATGGTGGACGCGTTACGCGCCGATCCCCTGGCGACGCTGCATGTTCTGTCGCAGGTGGTTTTTCAATCGATCGTTCTGGCGACTGTCGAGCATGCGATGGGGCATCCCTGAGCACTGCTCACGCGCGTGCGCGAATGCGCTGTCCGAAGCGGCCGAGGTTGAGAGGGTCCTCCCGCCCTCGGTTCGGGGAGGTGACGGATGAAGGCCCTCAGGATCAAGCTGGGCGGCGAGGATCGCGTCGTATTCAGATGCCCCGCATGCGAAAGCTGCCACAACATCGTCCCGGGTCGTTGGCGGTGGAACGGCGACGTCGACTCGCCGACCTTCTCGCCGAGCGTCAGGGTCACATGGGGGAACACCAAGTCCGCGAGCTGCTGTCACTTCTTCGTGACCAACGGCCGCGTGAAGTTCTGCGCGGACTCGACGCACGCCCTCGCCGGGCAGGAGGTCGATCTGCCCGACCTGACGAGTGATGAGGTCGCATTCTGGAGTGAGGGGCGGCTGAGGCCGCATGGGGGTGGCGCATGAAGGGGCGTGAACGCGATTCGATCGACCCGATCGAGGAAGGCATGCAGTTGGCGCGTCGAACCTGGCGGCGGTGTCCGTCATGCGTCCCGCCGTCCATCGTTCGATGGCTCCGTGATGGCGTGACGATGCGCGCGTCGCACGCGCGGAAGCTCTCGGAGTGGGTGCGGCACCAGGATGAGGACCTCGCCAATCGGATCCTCGCGGTGGCATATCCGTCGATGCGCCGCCGGGTCCCGTATCGGGTCTGTGTACTCCTCGCCGTCCCCCTTGTTCTGGTGATTCCATCTTCGCCGCAACGGCTACCGGCTTCCACCTTCGGTCGCGCGTTGATCGCGGCTGGCGCGTGTGAGACGCCGGCTCCGTTCCTGTATTGGATTTCGCATGAGCCGCTCGCGATCGCGGGCGTTCCTGTTTTGCCGGGCGCGTTCGCAACGTCGTAAGTTGTGCTGCGTCGGCCGGTTATTGCATTACCCCGGTTTACCCGCCTGTTCCTGCATTGCTCTTCCGATCACGCCAGCCCCGAGCCGAAGAGCACGCCACCGAACAGGATGCGGTTCGTGTAGTAGGCATGCGG
>JAUIHC010000197.1 GCA_030432455.1 Phycisphaerae bacterium
TCAAGAAAGCAAAGAGGCCCCTTTACGGGGCCTCTGCAGCGCGAGCGGAAGGTTGGTGGTCGGGATCTCAAGGGCCATCCAACCAGCGGCCCCGGTGATCCGCGCAGCGTCCCTCCGCCGCCAACGCCCTCACGAAAGCAAAGAGGCCCCTTTACGGGGCCTCTGCAGCGCTCTAGAAAGGAATGTCGCTGTCGTCGATCGGCTGGTGGCCGCCACCGCCGCCACCGCCCGCGGGCTGGAAGGAGCGGTCGCCGCCGCCGCCGCCGCCACCGTAGTTGCCACCGCCACCGCCACCGCCACCGCCACCACCGCCGCCGTTCGCGGCCTCACGGCCGCCGACGAACTGGAAGTTCTCCACGACGACCTTGAGCTTCGAGCGGTTCTGCCCCTGCTGGTCCTGCCAGGTGTCGAGCTTCAGGCGACCCTGAATGAAGACCGGGCGGCCCTTGGAGAGGTACTGGGCCATCACCTCGGCCTGCCGTCCCCACGCCTCGCAATCGACGAAGGTGGTGTCCTCCCGTCGCTCGCCTTCGCGGGTCTGGTACTGCCGGTTGATCGCGAGTCCGATGTTCGCCACCGCCTGATTGCCGGGGGTGTGGCGAAGTTCGACGTCGCGGGTGAGGTTGCCGAGAAGAATCACCTGATTGAAGTTGGCCATGAATTGCGCTCCAGGTCGTAGAAGGCCCGCGAGTCTACGCGCCGGGTCGGGGGTCCTGACCGGACCGGGTGAAAAAACGACGGGCCGTCCACAAGGGACGGCCCGTCGCATGTCTGCGCATGGCCCCGGAGGGGCCGGATCGACTCAGGCGTCGTCGCTGCCGCCATCCTCGGCGGTCTCGGCGTCACCCTCGTCCGCGGTCGCGGTCGTGGCGGTCGTCTCCTTCGCGGCCTCCTTGGCGGCGGCCTCCTCCTCGAGGGAGACGGCGGTCACCTTGGGACGGGCCTCGTCGTCGCCTCGCTCGGCGCGGAGCTTGATCTCGTCCGCGAGGGCGGTGCGGCCTTCGGCGGCCTCGATCTCCTCGGCCGGGATGTGGTCGGCTCGGACGACCATGGCCCGGAGGAGCTGCTCGCTGAGGTTGCAGTCCCGCTCGATGCCGGCGATCTTCGATCGATCGGCCTTGAAGTAGGTGAGGAAGTAGAGGCCGCGCTTGTTGCCCTTGATGTCGTAGGCGAGGCGACGCTCGTCCCACTTGCAGAGCGAGACGATCTCGGCGCCGGCGCGGCCGAGGATCGACTCGACGTGGGCGAGGGCGCCCGCGAGGTCGGCGGTCGCGGTCTGCGGGAAGAGGAACATGCCCTCGTACATGTCGATGCGGGTTTCGGTCATCGTGAGTCCTTTGAGTGGCGACGCCGTCGTATGCGGCGCCTGTCGGGCGACGGGGACGTCGCCGGGATCGGTCGGCCCCCCTTAGGCGGAGGCCTTCCGGTTGAATCGATTCATCGCCGTGGCGAGCCCCTCGCTCGCCCAGCACGCGGCCGCCTCGGCGGCCTCGTCCAGGGACGACTCCACGAGCGGCTTCTGCTCGGGAGCGAATCGTCCGAGGACGTAGTTCTTCAGCGGGATCTGACCGGGCTTGTCGATGCCGATCCGGAGTCGCGGCCAGTCGTCGGTGCCGAGAAGCCTCGACACGTCCGCCAGTCCGTTGTGCCCGCCGGCGCCGCCGCCCGGCTTCAGCCGGATGGAGCCGCAGGGGAGGGCCGTGTCGTCCACCACGACCAGCAGGTCGTCGGTGGGCGACATCTTGTAGAAGCGGATCGCCTCCGCCACCGCCTTGCCCGACAGGTTCATGTAGGTCAGCGGCTTCAGGAGGAGGACCTTCTCGTCGCGGATCTGCGCCTCGACCACGAGGCCTGAGAACCGGCTCTTCGCCACCGACGTGGCAGGGTCGGCGTAGCGGCGGGCCAGCCGGTCCACGACATCGAACCCGACATTGTGTCGGGTTCCGTCGTATTCCGGTCCGGGATTGCCGAGTCCGACGACGAGCTTCATGGGGACGACTCCATCGGCGTCGGGCTCAGCCCTCGGCCTCCTCGGATTCGCCGTCGGCGCCGGCTCCGCCCTTCGGCGCCTGGACGTGCAGGACGAGCGTGTCGCCCGGCGTGGTCGCGACGACGCCCTCGGGCATCGGAAGGTCGGAGACGTGGACGATCTCGTCGAATCCGTCGAGATCGACGCGGATCGCCTCGGGGATGTTCCGGACCGCGCACTCGATCTCGAGCTCGGCGAGGTCGTGCACCACGATGTGGCCGGGCTTCGCGCCGGCCTTCGGCGCGCCGTGGAAGTCGATGGTCACATTGAGCTTCACCTTCTCGTCGAGGTTGACGCGGGCGAAGTCGATGTGGATGACGTTGTCGCCGAGGTAGCCGAACTGCAGGTCCTTGACGAGGCAGGTCTCCTCGCCGGCTCCGTCGATGGCGAGGTTGAAGACGTGGATCCCGTGATGCAGGTGCGTCAGGGTCTCCTTGGCGTCGAGGCTGATCGACATCGGCTCGGCACCGTGGCCGTAGACGACGGCGGGCATGCGGCCGGCCTTGCGAAGCCGCTGCGTGTATCGGCTTCCGAGTCGCTCGCGGCGATCGGCGGCCAGGGTGGGGGTCTCGTGACTCATGAAAGGTGTCTCCAAACGGAATGGAATCGTGCGCGGCCGGACCACTCCGGTCCGCGACGGAGGGATCTGGATCAGCGCTTGGTGCCCGCTCCGCTGCGGAACATCGCGGACACCGACTGATCGTGGTGGATGCGATGCACCGCTTCGCCGAGGAGTCGGGCGACGCTGAGGACGTTGGCCTTCCCGGCGATCGGGGCGAGCCGGTCGCCGCCGGGAATGGTGTCGGTGACGTTGACGGTCGAGATCGGGCTGTCGGCGATGCGCTCCATCGCGAGCCCGACGAGCACCGCATGGGTCGCGGAGACCATCACATCGGTCGCGCCGCGCTCCATGACGAGCTTGGCGGCCTCGCAGACGGTGCCCGCGGTCGAGATCATGTCGTCGAACATGAGGACGGTGCGGCCCTCGACCTCGCCGATCAGATTCTTGACCACGACCTCGGAGCCGGACTGACGCCGCTTGTCCACGATCGCCAGATCGCAGCCGAGCACGTTGGCGTACATGTTCGCGACCTTCACGTTGCCGACATCGGGCGAGACCACCACGATCTCCCCGAGGTCGCCGCGGTTCTCGAGGAAGTGCTCGATGAACACCGGGGAGGCGCTCAGGTGATCGACGGGGATGTCGAAGAAGCCCTGGATCTGCGCGGCGTGCAGGTCCATGCAGAGCACCCGATCGGCGCCCGCCGCGGTGATCAGGTTCGCGACGAGCTTCGCGGTGATCGGCACGCGGCCCTCGTCCTTGCGATCCTGCCGGGCGTACCCGAAGTAGGGGATCACCGCGGTGATCCGCTTGGCCGAGGCTCGGCGAAGGCAGTCGATGTGGACGAGGAGTTCGAGCAGGCTGTCGTTGACCGGCTGGCAGGTGGACTGGACGACGTAGCAGTCCCGCCCGCGGACGTCCTCCTCGACCTTGACGATCACCTCGCCGTCGGGAAAGGTGGTCGACGACCCCTGGCCGAGCGGAAGTCCGAGGTGGTCGCACATCGCCTCGGCCAGATGGCGACCGGCCCGCCCCGCGAAGATCTTGAGGTGCTCGCGATCGCTGGCGGTCATGCGTCGGCTCCGGAGTTGCGACGACGGAGGATGGCGTCCACCTCGGCGAGCTGGTCGGGCGTGTTGACGCTCAGGACATCCTCGGGCGGAACCGCATCGACCACGGAGACCGTGGATCCCTCGGCCCGGGCGATGCCGAGCACGTCGGTGACGTAGTACTCGCCGTTGGCGTTGCGGTTGTCGATGCGGGAGAGCCGGTCGAAGAGCGGGCCGGACCGGAAGCAGTAGTACGACGGGTTCACCTCGCGGATCGCCAGCTGCTCCGGGGTCGCATCCTTCTGCTCGACGATCCGCTCGAAGCCGCCGTCGGCGTCGCGGACGATCCGTCCGTATCCCGAGGGATCGTCGATCACCGCGGTCGCGAGGGTCGCGTCGGCGGCGGTGGATCGGTGGGTGTCGAGCAGCGTTCGCAGCGTCTCCGCCCGGATGAGCGGGCCGTCGCCGCAGAGGACGAGCACATCGTGATCGGGAGTCGGGGCGAAGATCTCGCGGGCCTGATCGACTGCGTGCCCGGTGCCGAGCTGCTCGGTCTGATCGACGAACGAGACGCCCGGCTGGTCGGCGAGGCTCGACCGGACGAGCTCCGCCATGTGGCCGACGACCACCACGATCCGTTCGGCGCCCGCCTGTCGGCAGGCGTCCACCACCCAGTGGACCATCGGGCGTCCGCACGCCTCGTGCATGACCTTCGGGAGGTCGCTCTTCATGCGCGTGCCCTTGCCGGCGGCGAGGATCACGGCATCCACGGGGGGATGGTCGTTGGGCGTCGTCATGGTGGAGTCGTGGAGTGCGGGACGGAACGGGAAGCTGGCCCACCTAGATTCGAACTAGGACTGCTTGGACCAAAACCAAGAGTGCTACCGTTACACCATGGGCCAGTGGGGAGATGCGAATCCGATCCGGGTTCGCACATCGCCTTCCGGCGTTCCGTGCGTCGCGTTGCTTGAGTGGACTGGAACCTGTCACGCCCGGCCGGGTGGCCGGAACGCTCGCGAGACCGACGACGCCGATCGGGACCATCCCGAGCGACGAGGCGCGGTTCGGTGCGTCCGAGGGGACGGGTTCCGAGGCCGCGGCCGAAAGCGGGCGGGAGCGTGCGAGAAGCCGCGAGGCACGCCCCATGCGGCGCCAGTCCGTGTCGTCATCGAGGACGAGTCCGGAGCTGTCACCGACGGCCCGAAGCCCCGAAGACTACCCGATCCGCCCATGCGTTCCAAGTCCCTCTCGGCGTGACTGGTCGCAGGACACACCGCCCCCCGAACCCCGGGAGGGGTCGGAGGGCGGGACGGTGGGACTTCGGGGGTCGCGTCAGATCCGGGGGCGACCCGTCCGGCGATCGTTCCGGCTCGGTCCTTGAGAGGGCTGGGCCCGATCCCGATCGGGTCGGTCGGCCCTCGGCACACCATCGGCAGGAAGCGTCGGGTCGGCGTGCTACAGTCGTGATTCGCTCTGGAGCCTTCCGACATGACCACGACCGCCGGACCCGACCCGTCACTGGCGCTCACGCCGCAGACCATCGTCTCCATCGATCCCGCCACCGGCGAACCGGTCGGCGAGATCGAGCTGACGCCGGTCGATCGCATTCCGCAGATGGTTCGCGATGCCCGGCTGGCACAACGGAGCTGGGGCGGCATGACGCTGGATCAGCGGGCGGAGATCCTGAAGTCGGCGGCCCCGCGGCTGGTCGAGGAGGCGACCCGCATCGGCGAGCTGCTCACCCGCGAGATGGGCAAGCCGCGTCCGCAGGGCGTCGGCGAGGCGACCTATTGCGGGAAGGGGCTGCCCGAGGAGGTCGATGCGATCGTCGAGGCGCTGCGGCCGGAGACGCTCGAGGACGGACGGGTCCGCACCACGCTGCGTTTCGATCCGTTCGGCGTCGTCGCGGCGATCACACCGTGGAACTTTCCGCTGCTGATGGTCTTCCAGTCGGTGCTGCCGGCGCTGGTCGCGGGCAACACCGTGCTGCTGAAGCCGAGCGAAGAGACGCCGCTCGTCGCCCGCGAGTGGATCGCGGTCCTCAACGAGGTGCTTCCGCCGAATGTGCTGCAACTGGTGATCGGTGACGAACGCCAGGGAAAGGCGCTGGTGCAGGCTCCGATCGATCTCATCGTCTTCACCGGCAGCCGCGAGGCGGGCAAGCACATCCTTCGCGAGGCGGGTGGGGGACTGAAGCGGGTCATTCTCGAACTCGGTGGCAAGGACCCGATGGTCGTGCTGAAGGACGCCGACGTCGATGCCGCCGCGGCCTTCGCCGCCCGCAACTCGTTCCGCAACGCCGGGCAGGTGTGCGTCAGCAC
>JAUIHC010000198.1 GCA_030432455.1 Phycisphaerae bacterium
GGCATCCCGACGAGCTTCGTGATCGGCCCCGACGGCACCATCCTCGAGGTCCATCAGGGCTTCGACCCGTCGATGGCCGAGTCGATGAAGGACGAGCTCCGGAAGGCCGCCGCCACCAAGGGCTGAGACCCCCGCATCGCGCCCCCGCAGAACCTTCGACGCCGCCGATCTCCCCCGCCGGGAGATCGGCGGCGTTCTTCGATGGGGGACGGGTTCCCCGGCGACGCGGATCGTCGTACCATCGCTCCGACCCCTTTCCCCGGATGTCCCACGGAGGCGGGATCGCCGCAGGAGACGACCATGACCGACGATTCGATCATTCTCCGATGCCGCCGAGTCCGCGGGATGTGGCTGTTCACGCTGGCCCTGGCGACGCTTGCCATCGGCCGTCCCGCCACGGCGCAGATGCACGAGGCGGACCCGGCGGCGTCGGAGGCGTTCGCGAAGGCGATCGCCGCGGTCCGGGCGGCACCCGCCACGATCGACGAGACGCTCACCGTGACCACCCGGGACGGCGAGATCGAGGAGACCGGACCCATCCGGACCGTGCGGTGGACGGCCATCCCGGGGGCGGGGATCGAGGGACGCTTCGACGGTTTCCGGATCTCGTTGGCGGACGACCGTCTTCGGGCCGTTCACGAGTCCAGCGACGATCTCGTCCTCGATGTGCCCGATCAGGGATCGCCGTACTACGCCCTCTTCGGCCAGTTCCGCGATCTTCCGTGGCCGGTCTTCGCCATGGCGATGGGTTCCCAGGAGCCGTCGGAGTGCGCCATGCAGCTGAACACGCGGGCGCCGTGGCTTCAGCCGACCGGGGTCGAGGAGATCGACGCGGTCGGGGACGAGCCCGCGGTTCGGCGACTCCGTCTGACCAGCGATCACGAGTCGATGTGGATCGACCTCGACCCCGGCACCGACCTGCCGCGGTCCGCCGAGGTGACGATCCACGACGGTCCCTTCGTGCGGGACGGCATCGAACTGGTCCTTCGATACGCGTTCACGGTCACGCCCGACGCGACGCTCGATGCGGAGGTCGCCCTCGACCTCGAGGCGGAGGGGCGTTCGCGGGTCGATGCGGTGGCGGCCCTCGTGCGGCCCGCCGAACGGGTGGGCGGCCGCGGTGGCGGGGTGCGGGCGGGGGGCGTCGCCCCGGACTTCGATCTTCCGACCCTCGGCGAGGACCGTCTCCGGCTCGCGGGTCTCAAGGGATCGGTGGTGGTGCTCGACTTCTGGGCGACCTGGTGCGGCCCGTGCCGGGCGGCGATGCCGCGGATGGCGGAACTCGGTCGCTGGGCGAAGGAGCATGGCATTCCCGTCGAGGTCGTCGCGATCAACACCAGCGAGCAGTCGCAGGATCTGGAGACCAGACGCCGTCGGCTCGGCGAGTTCCTGCCCGAGCAGGGGTGGAATCTGGAGGGACTGCGGATCGCCCTGGATCTCGACGGCGCCGTCGCTCGGTCGTACGGCGTGCGGGGGCTGCCCACGACCGTGATCATCGACGCGGCGGGCCGGATCGTCACCGTCCGAACGGGTTTCGGCCCCGGGTCGGAGGAGGCGATCCGTGAGTTGCTGCTGGACCTCTTCGAAGGTGGCGAGGCCGGATTCGACCAGTTCGACGACGTCTCCTGAGTCGGCTCGCTACCATCGCGGCATGACCGACCCGACCGATGCCGGCATCGACGCCCTCGCCGAGGACGCCCTCGATGTGGACACCGCCTTCGAGGACGCGATGGTGCTCCTCGTCGACGACAACCAGCAGAACATCGAACTGATGCAGGCGTATCTCGACGACCTGCCGTGCCGGACCGCCACCGCGATGGACGGTGTGGAGGCGATGAAGGCGATCGAGCGTGATCGTCCCGATCTCGTGCTGCTCGATGTCATGATGCCCCGCATGTCCGGCTTCGAGGTCTGCCAGAAGATCAAGTCCAACCCCGCGACCCGGGACACCGCGGTCATCATGGTGACCGCCCTCAACGAGGTCCCCGACTACGAGCGGGCGGTCGAGAGCGGCACCGACGACTTCCTCTCCAAGCCCGTCAACAAGCTCGAGCTGGTCACGCGGGTCAAGAGCCTGCTCCGGGTGCGTCTGCTCCGCAAGCGACTGGAGTCGCTGCTGAAGGAGACCAGCGGCGGTCGCGAGATCTGAACGACCGACCACCGGATACGCCGGAATCAACGACGACGGCCACCGCGATGCGGTGGCCGTCGTCGTTGATTCACAGGACCCTGAGGACCCTAGCCCGCGGTGCGGGTCATCATCGACGGAGCGTCGCCGGGACGGATCCAGCGGCTCGTCCCCCCGCGGGGCTCGGCGCCGTGGAGCAGGTGGTCCAGATACCGCTGGAGGCTCTCGATGTCGAACTGGCGGAGCCAGTCGCGTCGGGCGGATCGGTTGAACTCGCGGATGGACTGGATCAGGTGGTCCTTGGCGGGCATGTCTGGCTCCGTGGGGAAGTGGTCCGAGGTCGATCGTGCGGTGATGAGCCTGCTCGGGGCTCGTCGCGGGTCGGCACGCATCACCGCCGACGAGGGAGGATGTCGGACACTCGCCACCCGAGGATCGAACCGATAACGGCCGCCATGTCGCGGTTATCGGGCGCCACGAGGGGTTTCAGACGATCGGACCACCGTATCTGGGGGAGGCTGGATCGTGACCACCACCACGACTGGTGCCCGCCGCACCGGCAACTTTTTTTCGTCGCAAGGTCCGCCTCGCGGGCGGACGCGATCGGTCACTCGCTGACGACCTTCATCGCCACGAGATCCTGGATGTCGAGGATGCCGACCGGGCGGCCGTCTCCGTCCACGACCGGGATCTCGTCCACCCGCCGCTCCCGCACCATCCGGACCGCGTCGCGGACGAGGTCGGTGTCGGCGAGACAGCGGGGTTCGCGGGTCATCACCTCGGCGATCGGGCCTCCGAGGGCGGCGGCCCCGCGGGTGTTCACGAGCCGACGCAGGTCGCCGTCGGTGAAGATGCCGCTGAGGCGGCCCTGCCCGTCCACCAGCAGCACGGCGCCCGCGCGTCGTCCGTCGCCCGCCGCGGCGAGGGCCTCCTCGACGGTCGCGGTGTCGGCGACCACCGCCACATTGCGGCCGACCTGAAATCGCAGGACCTCGACGACGGGCCGGAGCCCGGCCCCGAGCAGGCCCCCGGGATGATGCCGATGGAAGGCGTCCGCGTCGAAGTCGCGTCGGCGAGCCGCCGCGAGGGCGAGGGCGTCGCCGACCGCGATCATGGCGGTGGTGCTGGCGGTCGGGGCGAGGTTCAACGGGCACGCCTCGGTGACCCGGCCGAGCGTGAGGTGGGCGGCACAGAGGCGGCCGAGCGAGCTCGTGCCGTCCCGACTGATCCCGATGCAGGGGATGCCGTCCGCCGCGAGGATCGAGGCGAGGGCGACCACTTCCTCGGTCTCGCCGGAGTAGGAGAGCAGCAGCGCGACATCGCCGCGTCGGACGCGGCCGAGATCACCATGGACCGCCTCGGCGGGATGAAGCGTGTGCGATGGACGGCCGAGACTCGACAGCGTCGCGGAGATCTTCGCCCCGACCAGACCCGACTTGCCCATGCCTGCCACCACGACGTGTCCATCGCAGTCGGCGACCATCCCGATCGCCCGTCCCCAGTCGTCGGCGGTCGCGTCGAGCTCGTCGGCGAGCCGGTCGAGCGTGCCCGATTCGGCCCGGAGCACCGAACGCAGGAACGCGACCTCGTCGGGAGGACAGTCGGTGGCGGGAGAGGAGGCGGAGGAGGCGGTCGGCTCGGACGGCATTCGCGGAGTGTACGACGGTCCGCGTCCCGTCTCGGTCCGCCGCCGCCGGTATCGTGGCGGTCATGACGCTCGAGGACGACTACACCGTCCGGCTGGGCACCTTCGAGGGCCCGCTCGATCTCCTGCTGTACCTGATCCGTCGGGCGGAGGTGGACATCCACGACATTCCGATCGTGCAGATCACCGACCAGTACCTCGACGCGATCGCGGGGATCGACGCGGAGACGACCCTCGACATCGACGCCGCGGGCGAGTTCCTCGTGATGGCGGCGACGCTCGTCGAACTCAAGTCCCGCACGCTCGCCCCGCGACGAACCGGCGAGGACGGCGAGGACCCGGGCGACGCTCCGGAGGCCGAGGAGGTCGATCCCCGGCACGACCTCGTGCGGCAGCTGCTCGCATACCAGCGGTTTCGCTCGGCCGCGGGCGAGCTCGACGATCGGCGGGAGGAGTTCGCGTCCCGCTGGCCGGTGCGGATCCGGGTCGGTGAGGCGGCGGTTCAGGAGTCCGAGGACGAGGACGAGGCCCCGGCGCTCGAACTCGACGATGTCCACGCCGGCGATCTCTTCGCCGCGTTCGAGCGGATCATGGCCGCGATCGACCCGAGCCGACTCGGCGAGCACGCGGTCGAGTACGACGACACCCCGATCGGTCTCCACCAGGAGGATCTGGTCGATCGACTGCGTCGCACCACCACGGGTCGGATGTCGCTGCGGGAGGCGTTCGAGGGTCGGACCCGCGGCGCGATGATCGGGCTCTTCCTCGCGGTGCTGGAACTCGCTCGACAGCAGCGGATCCGGTTCCATCAGGACGACATGGGCGACATCGACCTCGAGCTTCGACCCGACGGAGACGCGGCCGCGTCGCTGGGCGAAGAGGACGAGGCCGAGCGCGAGGCCGCGGGCGAAGAGCGGTAGACACGCGAACCGGCGCCGGTCCTCCCCGGCCCGCTATCCGCTCCGGTCGCGACCGCCGCCGTGGTCGCGTTCCCAGGCGTCGAGCACATCCAGCAGGGCCGGTCCGTGATCGGCGATCTTCCGCCGTCCGAGTCCCCGGATCGAGGCCATCGCCTCGAGCGACGACGGCCGCACCCGCGAGAGGTCGCGGAGCACCGCATCGGTCGCGATGACGTACGCGGGTTTCGCCTTGGATTCCGCGAGTTCGCGGCGTCGGGCCCGCAGCGCCTCGAAGAGATCGCGATCGACTCCCGCGAAGTCGTCGGCGTCGCGGCCCCGAGCGGGCGTTCGCGACCGTCCGGTCGGCGGCACCGGCTTCACGAGCTGAACCTCGTGCTCGCCCCGCAGCACCGCGACGGCGTCGCCGCCGAGCATCACCACCGGCCGGTCGCCCGGCGATCGGGCCAGGACATCCTGTCCGATCAGCTGGCCGATCAGGTCCACGACCTGATTCTTCGCCAGGTCGGCGAGCAGTCCGTGCACCGAGAGTTCATCGTGACGCAGTTCGAGGACCCGCTGGCTTCGACTGCCGGTGAGGATCTCCGCGATGTGACCCGCCCCGAACCGCTGATCGAGATTCGCGAGGCGGGCGACGCACGAGACGATCTTTCTCGCGACGGTTCCCGCGTCGTCGAGCAGGTCGATCTCGCCCAGGCAGGCGTCGCACGCACCGCAGCCTCCGGGCCGCTCGTCGACCCCGCTCCACTCATGTCCGAAGTACTCGACCAGCGCGCGGTGGCGGCATCCGATCCCGCGACACCATGCGACGGTCTCGCGAAGCAGTTCCAGTTGGGCCTGCGTGTTCGCGGCGACCGCGTCCTCGTCGGCGCCCTGCATGATCGCCTCGCCTGCGCTGCGTTCGACGAGTCCCTGCCAGCGGACCGCATCGGAGGGGGCGTGGAGCAGCACGCACTCGGCCGCGAGCCCGTCGCGACCCGCTCGTCCGGCCTCCTGCTGATAGTGCTCCATCGACTTGGGCATCGTCGCGTGAATGACGCACCGCACGTCGCTGCGGTCGATCCCCATGCCGAACGCGACCGTCGCGACCACCACCGGGAGTCGGTCGGCCTGGAACGCCTCGTGGACACCGCTTCGATCCTCGGCACTCATGCCCGCGTGGTAGTGCGCGGCCTCGATGCCCTTGCGGCGCAGCGCCGCGGCGATCCGCTCGGTCTCGGCCCGCGTCTGCGCGTAGATGATCGACGCGTCGCCAC
>JAUIHC010000199.1 GCA_030432455.1 Phycisphaerae bacterium
CGACCGTTCAGGATGAACCGCTGCTGCTTCGAGGTCGGACGCGCCGTCTCCGGCGTGCCGACCAGTCCCCAGCAGGTGACGAGCGTGCCGTCGGCCGCGTCCCCGATCTCGCCGTGGATCTGCAGCACCCGACCGTCGAGCTCGCGACCGAGGACATCGAGGATGCGCCGCGACGGATCGTCGGTCGCGGGGAGTTCCGCGACCACCCGACCGTTGGAGGTCAGCCGGAATCCGATCGCCGGGCGGGTGAGGGCGAGCAGTCGGACGATCTCGGCGATGCGGGCGGTCTCGGCGCTCTCGCTCTTGAGGAAGCGTCGCCGGGCCGGAATGGACTGGAAGAGATGACGCACCTCGACCCGCGTCCCGACCGGGCCCGCCACCGGGCGAGGGTCGGCCGCGGCGCCGTCGTGCATCTCCAGTCGCCACGCCTCCTCGGCGCCGCGGGTGCGGCTCTCGAGCGTGAAGCGGCTCACCGCGGCGATCGACGCCAACGCCTCGCCTCGGAATCCCATGGTCGCGATCGCGTCGAGATCGCTCGCCTCGGCGACCTTGCTCGTCGCGTGCGACTCGATCGCCAGCGGAAGTTCCTCGGCGGGGATGCCCGCACCGTCGTCGGCGACGCGGATCAGGTCGCGGCCGCCGCCCTCGATCTCGACCTCCACCCGCGTCGCGCCCGCGTCGAAGGCGTTCTCCAGAAGCTCCTTCACGACGCTCGCGGGTCGTTCGACCACCTCGCCGGCGGCGATCTGGTTGACGAGGGCGGGTGGCAGGCGGCGGATCGGCATGCCCGCATCGTAATGGGGCAAGGACCGACTCAAGTCCCGTGGAATCCGCGGAACTGGACGAATGTTCCCCAGGACGCCGACCGATTGAGAAGGAACGTGGCGTCTCGCACGCCTCCCGACGAGGACGCGTCATGAAGAACGTGGTGATCGGCGACATCCACGGATGCGCAGCGGAGTTCGAGGGCCTCCTCGATCGCGTGATCGATCGCGTCGGCTCGTCGGGGCTTCGGGTCCGTCTGGTCGGCGACCTGCTGACCAAGGGGCCGGATCCCGCGGGCGTGGTGCGGACGATCACCCGATGCCGTGAACTCGACCTCGATCTTCACGCCGTCTGCGGCAATCACGATCTCAGGCTGTACGCCGCGATGGCCAGAGTGCGGCGAGGCCTTCCCGCCGCGAGACTCCCGCGGGTGGAGCGTGAGACGATCGAACGGCTCGCCGACGACGATGCGTTCGAGGCGGCGTGGTCGCTGCTGACCGAGACCGTCGATCGCATCACGACGACCGCCGGGTCCGCGACCGTGATGCACGCGGGCATCCGCCCCGGACTCGGGATCTCGGGCACGAGCCCTCACGACCTCGTCCATCTCAAGGCCCGCGACGGCGAGTCACCGTGGTGGGACGACTACGAGGGCACGGACGGTCTGCTGGTGGTCGGGCACAAGCCGATGGGCGAACCGCTTCGGATCGTCCGTGATGGCCGTCCGATCGTGGTGAACGTGGACACGGGGTGCGCCGCGGGCGGCCGACTCACGGCCTACATCGTCGAGGACGACGCGTTCGTCTCGGTCGAGGCCCGGCGGGCCCCGCGGGCGACGCCCGCGATCACGATCGAGGCGATCGCGGTCTCCACCCCCCGACCCTCACGCCTCGCCGTGTGAGAGAAGTCGAGCCACCCCGGTTCCCCGGTCTCCATGCTCGACTCTCCACTCTCCACGTTCCACTCTCTACTCTCTACTCTCTACTTTCTACTTTCTACTCTCTACTTTCTACTCTCTACTTTCTACTCTCTACTTTCTACTCTCTCCCCTCCCCCTACCCCCCCACCGGCATCTCCCGTCCCCGACCGAAGGTCCGCGGGGCGAGCTTGGGGATGATCGTCGCCTGATACCGCTTGAACTCGCTGATCGCGAGCAGTCGCTCCAGCCTGGCGACGGTGGCGTCATCCGCGTCGATCTGCGTCGCGATCTCGTCGGGAGCCCGCTCCTCATCGACGCGGGCCCGCAGGTATGCGTCGAGGAGGTCGTAGGGCGGCAGCGAATCGTCGTCCCGCTGGTCGGGCCGCAGCTCCGCCGACGGCGGCTTCTCGATGCTCGACCTCGGAATCGGCGGCGCCGCGAAGCCGATCGACGCGTGATGCTCGTTCATCCACCGCGCGAGCTCGAACGCCTCGGTCTTCCAGAGATCGCCGATCGGCGCGAGACCGCCGCACATGTCCCCGTAGAGCGTGGAGTAGCCGACCGCGAGTTCGCTCTTGTTGCTCGTCGAGAGCAGCAGACGGCGGGTCGCGTTGGAGATCGCCATGAGCAGGACCCCGCGGCTGCGAGCCTGCACGTTCTCGTCGGCGATCCCGACGAGGCCGCCGCCGCCGCCCGGTCCGCGAAGCACCGGATCCAGCGCCGCCCCGAAGGCCGCGTGCAGCGGCTCGATCGCGATCTCCTCGGTGCGGATGCCGAGGGCCCGACCGCTCGCGAGCGCGTCGATCCGCGACCCATCGGACGAGTACCGACTCGGCAGCAGCACCCCGAGCACCGCGTCGGGGCCGAGCGCCGCGACCGCGAGCGCGACCACCAGCGCCGAGTCGATGCCGCCGGAGAGCCCGAGGACCGCGCCGGAATGTGCGGTGCGACGACAGTAGTCCGCGATCGCCCGCCGGATCGCGTGGAAGCGTTCCTCGGGCGGAGTCGGATCCGCGGGCACCACCGAGTCGGTCGCGTCGAGATCCACGATCGCGAGTCCGTCCTCGAAGCGAGGCAGCGCCGCCGCGATCGAGCCGTCCGGACGCACCACCATCGAGCCGCCGTCGAAGACGAGATCGTCGTGGGCGCCGACCTGGTTCGCCATCGCGACCGGGCATCCGAGCCGGGCGGCCGCCGAGGCGAGGATCGATCGATGCCGCGCCGCCTTGCCGACGACGAACGGGCTCGCACTCGGACTGGCAACCAGATCGCATCCCTCCGCGGCGAGCATCGCGACCGGATCGACCGCGTACCGCCGGGCGACCCGCGCGTCCTCGGCCCGCCAGAGGTCCTCGCAGACGAGCACTCCGACCCGGCGGGAGCCTCGCGAGGTGTCGAGCTCCACCACGAGCGGTGAGGTGCCCGGCTCGAACCAGCGAGCCTCGTCGAAGACGTCGTAGGTCGGCAGGAGCAGCTTGTCGTGCCACGCCTCGATCCGACCGCCCCGACAGAACGCCACGGAGTTGGCGATCGGGCGGGACCCCCCTTCGACGCGGCGTGGAGATCCGATCAGGGTCGGCAGCGGCAGTTCGGAGGCCAGGTCCGCGACGGTGCGTTCGCACGCGGGAACGACTTCGGCCCGAAGCAGGAGATCCCGGGCCGGATACCCGAGGATCGCGAGCTCGGGGAGCACGAGCAGATCGGCCCCGCCCGCCGCGGCCCGACTCGCGAGTCCGCGAATCGCGGCCGCGGAACCGGCGAGGTCGCCGATCGTCGCATCGAACTGTCCAAGGGCGGTGCGCATGGGCGGAGACGCTAGCAGGCGACCCGCGATCGCGTCGTCCCCCGAACGGGGGACGACGGGACGGTCGATTCGCGGTTGCCCTCGCTTTCGCGTTGGATTCGCCGGACTCCGAAGGCAGAATGATGGCACCCCGTCTCAGGGTTCCCGGAGTCCTCCATGTCAGTCACCGGCCGTTCCGCCGCCGTCGCCGCCGCCATGCTCGCCGCCCTCTCCGGCGGGAGCGTCACGCTCGCCGCCCCGCCCCCCGGATCCCCGGCCCGGCCCAACCCGGCCATCGATCGGCCGACGGTGTCATCCCCGATCGCGCCTGCCCGCCGCGGGAGCGACCGCCCGAACATCCTGTTCGTGGTGCTCGACGACATCGGCATCGACGCGACGAGCTGGCAGCCGTTCGGCTGGAACGCCGCTCCGGATGCGCCGTTGATGCCGGTCATGCAGGCGATCGCCGACGACGCCGTCTCGTTCACGAACTTCTGGGCGACGCCCGAGTGCTCGCCGAGTCGGGCGTGCTTCCTGACCGGCCGATGGGGTCATCGGACCGGCGTGACGACCGCGATCGTCGATCCGATGCTGCCCGCGAACCATCTCAACCCCGCGGAGGTGACGCTGCCGAAGCTCCTGCAGGCGGCGGGGTACACGGTCGGCATGATCGGCAAGTACCACCTCGCGGGCGAGCCGCCGAACACCCCGCCGGGGCACGGATTCGAGGCCCCCGCGAACACGCTCGGGCTCGACCGCTACGAGGGCTACTGGTCGCTGCCACCCTCGATCGATCGCACGGTCGGCGGCCAGAGCGATCTCGCCGACACCCCCTGCGGGTTCCCGATGGTCGACGAGGGCGTCGTCGGCGCCGCGTGCTTCCCGACCGGGTCCTGCGCCGACGGCGACCTGGTGTGGGGTGATTGTCGGGACGATGTCTCCCCGCTCGAAGCCCTCGCCCTCGGTGGCCTGCCGCTTCTCGACGCCTCCGGGAACCTCGCCACCGAGTGCGGCGACTGCACGGCGATCCAGGTGTGCGACGACCGCGGGACGTACATCTCGGACTTCATGAACGCCTACTACGCGTGGCCCGAGGTTCGGGTGACCGCCGACGGCGCGTACACCCCCGACTATCCCGAGGTCGATCCCACCCGCGAACACCTGACCGACTGGATCTCGCGGCGCAGCGCCGAGTGGATCACCGCCCGCGAGGCGACCGGCGAGCCGTGGATGTGCATGGTCACGCACTCGGCGGCCCACACCCCGCTGCAGACCCCGCCCCCCGGGCCCGCGGGCATCTGGCCGACCGGGCTCGACTGCACGCTCCCGACGCTCGAGGCGAACCTCCAGTACCGCGCGGTCTACACCCGGATGATCGAGCATCTCGACGAGTCGCTCGGTCGCATGCTGCTGGGACTCGGGCTCGCGACGCTCGACGGCACCGGCTACCACCTCGTGGATCTCGCCGAGCGCAACGTCATGCTCGTGGTGATGGCCGACAACGGCAGCTACGGCTACACCGTCTTCCCCCCGTTCGACCCCGCCCGGGCGAAGCAGACCGCGTACCAGACCGGCGTCTGGGTGCCGTGCATGGTGGCTGGCGCCGGCGTGAACACGACGCCCGGCGCCAGGACCGCGGTGGCTCATCCCGTCGATGTCGTGGACCTGTTCGAGCTCTTCTGCACCGCCGCCGGCGTCGATCCGTACCTCGCGGTCCAGGCCGCGGCCCCGGGCCGGGTGATCGACGCCCGGCCGATGACGCCGTACCTCGAGGATCCGGCTCGCGACTCGATTCGCCAGTACGACTTCACGGTCTATCAGGCCGGCATGTTCGCGGCGGAGCCGGGGTCGTCGGAGTGGGCGCAGGGCGGCATCGCGGGCGCGTGCGCCAACGGGCCGCTGCTCCTCGACCAGCTCATCTCGAGCGAGTCGCTCTGCAACGCCAACGGCGGCGTGTGGCTCGGCGACTACGGCTACTGCGATCTGCTGGAGATCTGGCAGGCGGACCCCTGCGATCCGCGGCTCCAGGGCTACGACCTGTCGGATCCGTTCCCCGCGAGCGGCAACTGCGGCACCGGCTGCGGTGGACAGGACCTCGCCTGCCTCGGCACGCCGATGCGGGGGCAGTGGGCGATCCGCCGCGGGGCGTACAAGCTGCTCGTGACGCAGTACCCGTCGTGCCTGCCGGAGGACCAGCAGTGCCGTCTCGAGCTCTACCGGCTCCCCGCGTTCGATCCCCCGCACATCGCGGGCATCGAGCGCGACGCCGATCAGCTCGACATCGACGACCTCGGCCCCGTCGAGCAGGCGATCTTCGACGACCTGCGGCGGGAGATGCGGGCGATCCTCGAGAGCACGCCGTACTGTCCCGGCGACGGCAACCTCGATGGACGGGTGGACATGGAGGATCTGACCGCGGCGATCGCCGACTGGGGCGC
>JAUIHC010000200.1 GCA_030432455.1 Phycisphaerae bacterium
TGCCGCTGCACGGCGGACTCCCGGCCCGCGAACAGGATCGAGCGGTCGCGGAGGGCGGCCCGCGGCGGATCGTGGTCGCCACCAATGTCGCCGAGACGTCGATCACGATTCCGCGGGTGACCACCGTCATCGACTCGGGGCTCGCCCGGATCGCCGACTTCGATCCGGGCCGGGATCTGCCGACCCTCGCCACCGCGCCGATCGATCGGGCGAGCGCCGTCCAGCGGGCGGGTCGTGCCGGCCGCGTCCGGCCCGGCCGGTGCGTGCGGCTCTACACCGAGTCGGAGTTCGCCCGCCGACCGGCCCATCGGCCGCCCGCGACCGGTCGGTCGGATCTTGCCGACGCGTTCCTGACGATCCACGCCGCGGGGCTGCACCCCGGGACATTTCCCTGGATCGATCCGCCGCCCGCGGAGGCGGCGGCGCACGCCGCGGCGACACTGCGGGCGATCGGCGCGACGGACGAGACGGGTGGGACGGAAGCGACGGAGAACACCGGGGCGATCACCCCGATCGGCCGACGACTCGTGGACCTGCCGCTGCCGCCCCGTGTCGCCCGGTTCGCGCTCGACGCGATCGACGGCGGCGGCGGTCGGTTGGCGATCGCGTGCGCGGCGGTGCTCGCGGAACGAGAGATCGCGCCGTCGATGACGGCGGGGCGGCTGTCCGGGCTCCTGGAGTCGGGAGATCCGCCGAGCGATCTCATCGCTCGGGCCCGACTCCTGCTCCTGCGGGGGGCGGCGCCTCCGGGAGTCGATCCGGCGGCGCTCGCCTCCGCCCGCGACATCGCCCGCGAGATCGCGGCGCGGCTCCGCGTCGATCGCGTGCCGGGGGACGCCGCCGCGATCGGTCCGGCCCTGCTGGCGGCCTTTCCGGATCGGGTGGGGTATCGCCGCGATCCGCAGCGGGAGGCGTGCGCCCTGCCGGGCAGACGGCACGCGGTGCTCGATCGGGGATCGCTCGTCCGTCACGCGGGCTTTCTCGTCGCGGGCGAGATCCGCGGGCTCGAGAACCGGGCCGGGGGCACCACGGTGCTTTCGCTCGCGACCGCGATCGACGACGCCACCGTCGAGCGTCTGCTCGGCGACCGGATCACGGAGGGGCGGCGATTCGAGTTCGATCGCGAGCGGGGGCTCGTCGAGGTCGTCGAGAGTCGCCTGCTCGACGGGGTCGAGATCGAGTCGCGACGCGGGGCGGTGTCGCCCGAAGATCGGGGGGCCGCGGCCGAGGCGCTGTTGGAACTCGTCGAGTCGGGCGAGGTGGAACTTCCGGGGTGGGACGACACGGTCGAGGAGTTCATCGAGCGGGTCCGCCGCGTCGCGGACTGGTGCCCGGAGCGGAGTCTCCCGCGATTCGACGCGGAGGAGCTCGCGGTGGTGCGGGCCGAGATCGTCGGGCGGTGCTCCCGGCTGTCGGATCTGCCGGACGCGGCGGGGACGCTGGAGATCGTCCGATCGGCGCTCGACTGGAACGACGCCCGGGTGGTGGAGGAGCTTGCACCGACCCGGATCCCGCTGCCCCGGGGGCGATCGATGCGGATCGCGTGGCGACCGGGCGAGCCGCCCCGCGGTCGGGCGAGGATCGGCGACCTGATCGGGCTCGATGCCACGCCGACCGTCGGACGGGGCAGGGTGCCGGTGGTGCTGGAGATCCTCGCCCCGAATCAGCGGCCGGTGCAGGTCACCGACGATCTCGCGGGCTTCTGGGAGCGGACCTATCCGGAGCTCCGCAAGGAACTGCGACGGCGGTATCCGAAGCATCCGTGGCCCTGACGCCGACCCGGTCCTCGGCGGTCGCTACACTCGACGCCTTCCGATTTCACCCCGTTCGAGTGCAGGCGACGCATGTTCGAATTCCTCCGACGAAGGCTGGCGGGCGACGGCGGCTCAGATGGCGGCGACGGCGGCCCGCAGGGGGTCGTCGCCGAGCTGTCCGGCGGCGTGGTCATGGTGAATCTCGAGCGGTGCTGGTGGGCGGTCGAGTGCGGGGGCGGCCGTCGGCATGTGGTCCGCTCCGCCGCCGGTCGGGAGGTCTTCGACGACGACGAGCACCTGCAGGAACTTCGCTCGGCGTTCCTCCGCATGGGCGGCGAGAGTCGCGAGGTCAAGGCCCTGCGACGCGCGATGGAGGCCGGCTCGCCGCTGGTCGTGGTCTTCCCCGCGAAGCCGGTCCTGCGGGGTCACGCGATCGACATCGTCGAGGAGTTCCTGCAGCGTCGGCTCAAGGCGAGCACCGGGGACTTCGATGTCATCAAGCTCTACACCGCGCCGGTGCGACCCGGGGGTGAGAAGTTCTGCCGGAAGTTCCGCGGGAAGCGGGGCGTGCAGGTGGTGCTGAACCTCAGCGGCGAAGGCGTGAAGTACCTGCACTACGACGCCAACGAGAAGGATGTGGTCATCGATGCGCTGGAGTCGTCATGGCCGGTCTCTCCGACCGCCGACGACCTGTCCACGCTGGCCGAGGGCCGGATTCGCGGCATGGATCCCTCGTACTTCGGGCGGCTCCGCGACGGCATCGATTCGGGCCTGCTGCTGGTCTACCTGCCCGAGCGGGACACGCAGCGTCTCCCGATTCTCGGGACCTCGGGTCGGCTGCTCGACAAGGCGCCGGGGGGCGGAATCGACCTGGACGCCCCGGGCGTCATCCGGTGGTATCGAACATCGGCGAATCTGGAGCGAGATCGCTCGTAAGTCCATTGATGGCATGGACTTCCATTCAATGATTTGAATGTGTTCAGGCTGTTCGCTACACTGGTGGGCTATGGGTAGCAAGACCTCTCGCCGCGGTGACGGCGATTCCCCCAAGCGGACTTCGAGCCGCACCACCGGGGCCGACGGGACGTCGGCCTCCTCCGGGGCCAGGAAGGCCGGAACCACTCGCACCACCGGATCCCGAGCCGCGTCAGCGGGGGGAGCGTCCAAGGGCCGAACCAAGACGAGCACGGCCCGCAAGACCACCGGCCGGGCCGGGGCGCCGCAGGCCGCCGAGGCCAAGTCGGGTCCCGAGGCGATCACCTCGTATCCGAACGCCGTGCGGTGGGTGCTCGATCTTCACGATGTCGAGCGGCAGCGGGTCGTCCAGTACGACCCCGAGGGCGACTTCAAGCTCGACCGCATGCGGGCGCTCCTGACCGCGCTCGGCAATCCTCAGGACCAGTTCCGCTCCGTCCACATCGCGGGTTCCAACGGCAAGGGATCGACCGCGGCCATGATCTCGGCGATGCTCCGTCGCTGCGGATTCGCCATCGGGTCGTACACCAGCCCGCACCTCACGGACATCCGCGAACGCATCTCGATCAACGGTCAGAACATCGGACGCCCCGAGTTCACCGAGCTCATGCGGAAGGTCGCGGAGGCGTCGGTCTCGATCGGCGAGCGTCCGACATTCTTCGAGGCGATGACCGCGATCGGCTTCCTGCACTTCGCCGAGCAGGCGGTGGACCTGGCGCTGGTCGAGGTCGGTCTCGGTGGACGGCTCGATTCGACCAATGTGATCATGCCGGTGCTCTCGCTGATCACCGAGATCCAGCTCGATCACACCCGGATCCTCGGCACCGATCTTCCGTCGATCGCCCGCGAGAAGGCGGGCATCATGAAGCCCGGGGTCCCGGTCATCACCCGCGAGCAGACCCCGGAGGTCGAGGCGGTCTTCAACGAGCACGCCCAGACCGTCGGGACCACGATCCGGGTCGTGAACCGCGACATCGAGTTCTCCAACCGGTTCTGCTCGACCGCCGAGCTCGGTCCGCACAATCGCGTGTGCCTCTACACCGACACCAGTCGGCTGGAGCATCTGCCCGTGCCGCTTCCGGGCGAGCATCAGGCGTTCAACTGCGGTCTCGCCCTCGCGGCGGTCGATCATCTCAAGTCGGTCGGCTTCGACTGTCCCGAGCCGGTGGTGACCGCCGGGCTTGCGGACACCGAGATTCCGGGTCGCATGCAGCTCGTCTGGGACCGTCCTCGCATCCTCGTGGACGGCGCGCACAACCCCGATGCACTCGGGGCGCTCATGCGGTGCGTCGGTGCCCACGTGCCGTACGACTCGATGGTCTGCGTCTTCGGATGCGCCCAGGACAAGGATGTCGATGCCCTGCTCGATCGGGTGAGCCTCGGCGCCGACAAGGTCATCTTCACCCGGGCCGCCGGAAATCCCCGGTCCGCCGATCCCGACGACCTGCGACGCCGGTTCATGGAGCGGAGCGGCAAGATGTGCCAGGTCGCCCCCACGGTGGGCGACGCCCTCGAGCTCGCCGCCCGGGCGGTCAGTCGCGACGATCTCATCTGCGTGACCGGCAGCTTCTATCTCGTGGGCGATGCCATGAAGCATCTCGAGAGCGTGCGGCGCTCCCGCGAGGAGGCGACCTCCGGCGCCTGAGTCGTCGCGTCGCCGACATCCCCGGTACTCGCCGCCCGTCCGGCTCGATCGATGCCGATCGAATCGGGCGGGCGGTCGTAGGATGCCCGTTCGCGCGGCGGTGTCGCCGTCGCTCCCGCCCATTCAGCCCGGGCCCGCCGCCCGATCGTGACCGGATGCCCCGATGACCGCCGAAGACCGGAACCACCGCTACGACGCCCGCCTCGCCGACGAGATCGAGTGCCGCTGGCAGGAGGTGTGGGAACGCGACGGCATCCATCGGGTGCCCAATCCCGGCGATCCGGACTTCGACGCATCGCGACCGAAGTTCTACTGCCTCGACATGTTTCCGTATCCGTCGGGGGCCGGCCTTCACGTCGGACACCCCGAGGGCTACACCGCGACCGACATCATCTGCCGGCATCGCCGGATGCGGGGGTTCAACGTCCTGCACCCGATGGGCTTCGACGCGTTCGGACTTCCCGCCGAGCAGTACGCGGTGCAGACCGGCGTGCACCCGCGGGTGACGACGCAGTCGGCGATCGACAACTTCCGTCGCCAGCTCAAGCGGTTCGGATTCTCGTACGACTGGTCGCGGGAGTTCGCGACCATCGATCCCGAGTACTACCGCTGGACGCAGTGGATCTGGCTCAAGGCGTACGACAGCTGGTTCGATCGCACGCTCCAGCGGGCCCGACCGATCTCGGAACTCGTCGCCGGACTCGAGGACGGTTCGATCGTGCTCGAGGACGCCGACGGCGGTCCCATCGACTGGTCCGCGCTCGACGAGGACGCGCGGCGGCGGACGATCGACGATCGTCGGCTCGCGTATCTCGGGGAGCAGACGGTCAACTGGTGCCCGAAGCTCGGCACGGTGCTCGCCAACGAGGAGGTCATCGACGGTCGCAGCGAGCGGGGCGGGCATCCGGTCCGTCGCATGCCGCTGCGTCAGTGGATGTTCCGGATCACCGAGTACGCGCAGCGGCTGCTGGACGATCTCGCCTTCATCGACTGGCCGGAATCGACCCGCACGATGCAGCGGGAGTGGATCGGCCGGAGCGAGGGCGCGACCATCCGCTTCGAGCTCGAGGGCGGCGGCGAGCCGCTGGTCGTCTTCACCACCCGGCCCGACACGCTCTTCGGGGCGACGTACATGGTCGTCGCCCCCGAGCATCCGCTGGTCGATGCGGTGATCGCCGAGGGCGGGATGCCCGAGGTCGCCGCGTACGCCGCGGAGGCCCGCAACCGAGCCGATGTCGAGCGGATGGCGGACTCGAAGGAGAAGACCGGCGTCTTCACCGGTCGGCACGCGATCAATCCCGCGACCGGCGAGCGGATCCCGATCTGGACCGCCGACTATGTGCTCGCGGGTTACGGCACCGGGGCGATCATGGCGGTGCCCGCCCACGATCAGCGGGATTTCGAGTTCGCCCGTCGCTTCGACCTTCCGATCGTGCAGGTCGTCGCCGAGCCGGGGGCGGCGGCCGAGTCGTGCGACGGCTGGAACGAGGCCCGGACCGGCGGCGGGGTCGCGGTCGCCAGTGCGA
>JAUIHC010000201.1 GCA_030432455.1 Phycisphaerae bacterium
GACGACTCATCCCAGTGCACCCGCATCCGATGAATCGCGATGCCGTCTCCCGGGTCGCTGATCGAGAGGCGGATCCTCGCCGCGAAGATCGGGCGATCGGGGTCGACCATGCCCTGCGTCACGAGTTGACGGAATGCCAGCAGGACCTGCTTCGGAAGGTCGCCGCCCTGCACGACCATCGCGGCCGCGTCGCCGATCGGCGCGTCGTTGCCCGAGGCATGGATCGCCCGATCGAGCGTGCCGTCGTAGCCGCCGGCGCCCTGCCGCACGATCCGCTCGTCGAGGGTCGTGACCGGGGGCGGATCGAACCGGAAACGGGCGTCGAAGTCGATCGGGATCGAGAAGTCGCTCGCCGCCCCTCCGACCTCCTCCACGGAGTCGTCCTGCTGCTCCTCGAGACTCGGGCTGTAGGTGCGAACGCACATCTCCTGACCGAGTGGATCGATGGTGATGATCCGCAACCAGCCCTGTCCGCCTTCGGGATACGACTGGAAGTCCTGCAGCATCTCCACCACGGGAAGGCCCGCGTCGTTCTCGGAGACCATGAACCACTCGCCACCGTGCGGCGGCGGGCCCGCGTAGTGCCCACAGAGCACGAGGAAGACCTGAGGGTGGTGCCGGACCAGACCGTCCCAGATCGCCTGGCCCCACGCGGATCGACCCGGTATTCGATGATCGACATGGTTGTGGGTCGAGACGATGGTCGGAAGACCGGGGTGCGACTCGATGACCCCGTTGGCCCACTCCAGCGGGGACGGATCGCGGGCGGGACCGTTGGTGATGTTGACCGAGGGGCGTTCCTCAAGACAGATGTGAAGGATCGGCAGCCCGCCGCCGTCGAAGACCTGCCACGAGTTGTTCCCGCTCGGATCGCTTCCGCCGAACCACGGATACCCCTCGTATCGCCACGGTCCGAAGTTGGACAGGTAGAGATCCGTGCCGCTGCTCTTGTCGCCGGTGATGCCGTAGTCGTGGTTGCCCGGCGTGATGCCGTAGGGGATCACCGGTCGACCAGTGGGATCATCGAGAATGCCCATCGACGCGACGGCCCGAGCCCATTGTTGCGGGTCGCCGCCCTCGTTCACGATGTCGCCCACATGCGAGACGAAGGCGATCCGATCGGGATGGTCGCCGACGACCTGCTCGACGATCCACGATGTCTGCCGCTCGAAGTGATGCGTGAACTGGGGGAACTTGCTGTAGTTCTGCGTATCGGGGAGGACGATCAGGGAGAAGGGATCCTGCGCGAACGAGCCCGCCGTGATCGTCGCCGAAACGAGCACGAGGAGCATCGCCCGGGAGACCACGCGGCGGGGGATCTCGAGCGGAAGGGACATCAGGCTGCCGTCAATCTCTTTGGAAGGAAGGGGTGGAGGGCGCCACCGGGAATCGTGCGGGTCGCCGAGACATCGACGCGAATCCTCCCAGACGACGCCCCGGATCATGCCGATTCCCCGGCCGGTCGACGCCGACTTTGCAAACCATTAGCATCGTCTCCCGACCTTCCGATCGAACCCACCTCCGCGTCGCCGGCCTCGAGGCGTTCCATGTCAGATCCAACCACGTCCGCCACGACCGATCCCGGCTCCGGCAGGGACCATCGCTGGACGTTCCTGAGCAATCACGCCCATGTCCTGATCCTGCTCTCCCGTGACCACGACATCCGGCTTCGCGAGATCGCCGAGCAGGTCGGCATCACCGAACGGGCGGTGCAGCGGATCGTCTCGGACCTCGAGGCGGATCGCTACATCGAGCGGGAGCGGGTCGGACGCCGCAATCGGTACCGCGTGCATCCGGAGCTCCCGCTGCGACATCCGCTGGAAGCGCATCGTCGGATCGGGGCGTTGATCGATCTGGTGGTCGATCGCTGAGCGTCAGTCGGTGTTCGCCGAGGCGCCGACCAGCCGGGACCGGGCGACCACCAGTCCGGCCAGCAGCGACGCGATCACGGCGCCCCCGATCCCGGCGACCGGCATCCAGATCGGATGCGGCAGCATCGACGTGGTGAGCACGATGCCCGCGACGTCGGCGAGTCCGATCGCGAGCGCCATCGGCACGCGGGCGAACGGCGAGGTGACCGCGGCGATGCCACCGCCAAGGAACGCGCCCGCGATCCAGGCGAAGACCACGAAGAGCAGGGCCCCGGTCGGCGCGGACTCGAGGTAGGCCCCCATCTCGGTCGAGAGCGCCTCGCCGAGACGGGCGATCTCCGCCTGATCGCCGGAGAGCATCGCCTGCCCGTACGCCTCGCCGAGGTCGGTGATCGCGGTCGGAACGGGGTAGGTCCGGTGTCCGATCCACTCGACACCGGAGACGGTCGCCCCGAAGACCACGAGGCCGATGATCGGGGCGAGGATGAGTCTGAGAATGGTCATGGTTCCAGTATCCCCCGGATGGAGGTGTCGGACCGGAGACGCTCCCAGGTCCGAAACCGCCGGATCGGTCCTTGGTAGGAACATCCGTTACCGGTAGGCTCGTGGTCAACTGGTCCGCCCCACCGGCGGCCCGAGAACCCGCCCCATCCCGCGTGACAACCGGAGATGCCGATGCATCCACGCCCCCGGATCGGGACGATCGAGTACCCCCGGCGCTGTGCCGGACCATCCCGCCGCGACTTCCTCAAGGTCGGTGTGCTCGCCGGTCTCGGTGCGGGCGAGTGGAACCTCCTGCAGGCGATGGCCGCCCCGGCGACGACGCCCGGACGGCTCCTCGAACCGCGGGCCCGCAGCGTCATCAACATCTTCCTGCCCGGCGGGATCGCGCATCAGGACACCTGGGACCCGAAGCCGCACGCACCGCTCGAGTACCGCGGACAACTCGCGACCGTGGACACCGCGATTCCCGGCATCCGCTTCGGAAGTCATCTCGGTCGCACCGCCCGCATCGCGGATCGCCTCACCGTGATCCGCTCGTTCACGCACGGCGAGGCGGCCCACGAACGGGGCGTGCACAACATGCTGACCGGCTACCGCCCGAGCGCGGCGCTGGTGTACCCGAGCATGGGCAGCGTGGTGGCGCACGAACAGGGGCCCCGCGCCGATCTTCCGGCCTACGTCTGCGTGCCGGGAATGCCCGACGTCACCGCGGGCACCGGCTACCTCTCCGCGTCGTACGCCCCGTTCGCCATCGGCAGCGATCCGGCGAACACCGGCTACCGGGTCCGCGATCTCTCGCCCCCGGGAGGCGTGGATCCGCCGCGGACCACTCGACGCCGCCGAATGCTCGACGCGGTGAACGACCACTTCCGCGCTCGCGAGTCGTCGGATGCGCTTGACGCGATGGACACCTTCTACGACCGCGCGTGGTCGATGCTCGCCTCGGAATCCGCCCGGGCGGCGTTCGACCTCGACGCCGAGCCCGACGCCCTCAAGGACGAGTACGGCCGGACGCAGGCGGGCATGCGACTGCTGCTCTGCCGACGGCTCGTCGAATCGGGGGTGCGGTATGTGACGACCACCTACGGCGGCTGGGATCACCACGAGAAGATCGCGGATCGTCTGCGGGAACAGGTCCCCTCGTTCGATCAGGCCTTCGCCACGCTCATCCTCGACCTCGAACGCCGCGGGCTGCTCGACTCCACGCTCGTGCTGGTGACCACCGAGTTCGGGCGGACCCCGAAGCTCAATCCCGACGGCGGGCGGGATCACTGGCCGGGCGTGTTCAGCGTGGTCATGGCCGGCGGCGGGGTCAAGGCGGGACACGTCCACGGCGCGAGCGACACCACCGCGACCGCGGTGGACTCGGACCCGGTCACGCCGGAGGACATGGCCCGCACGATCTTCACCCTGCTCGGCGTCGATCCCGATCGCGTGCTGATGGGCCCCGGCGACCGACCGGTGTCGGTGGTGAAGGGCGGCCGACTGCTGGACGGAATCCTCGCGTGAGCGAGCGGACGCGGGGTCTCGCCGCGACGCTCGCCGTCGTGATCGGCTCGTCGGTCGCCTCCGCGGTCGCGGGCGATCCGCGGGTGCAGGACATTCTGCCGACCGGCGCCCGACGGGGAACCAGGGTCGATCTTCGGATCACCGGCGATCGACTGCAGGACGCCGCCGAGGTGTTCTTCCACGACCACCGATTGCGGGCCGTCGCCGGACCGACGATCGACGGGAATGCGGTCGTCGTTCCAGTGCAGATCGACCCGGACTGTCCGCCGGGCCGTCATCTGCTGCAGATCCGAACCGCGGGCGGCCTGTCGAACCTGATGGTCTTCTCGGTCGGCACCCTCGACGAGATCGACGAGGTCGAGCCCAACGACGACGCGGCCGCGCCGCAGATCGTGTCCTTCCCGAGCACGGTGTCGGGAGTCGCCACCAACGAGGACCTCGACGCCTTCGCCTTCGATCTGGAGGCGGGTACCGAGGTCGTGATCGAGGTCGAGGGGATGCGGCTCGGCCGCGGCTTCTTCGATCCCGCCCTGGTGGTGCTCGATCCCGGCGGGTTCATGATCGCCGCGTGCGACGATTCGGCGCTGCTGCGACAGGATCCGATCGTCACCTTCACCGCCGCCTCGACCGGCCGGCATCTGGTGCAGATCCGCGAGGCGGCGTTCGCCGGCAACGGGCGATCCCGATATCGGCTCCATCTGGTCGAAGGCCGACGTCCGCGGGACTGCGTGGAGATCCCGAGCGACGCCGAGCCGGTTCCCACCACGATGGCCGCGTGGCGACCTCCGGGCACGACCCCGGTGTTCGTGGATGGAGAGCGACCGCTCGCGCCGGGCTGGATCAGGACCGCATCCGCCGCCGCGGCTCCGGAGACCGAGCCCAACGACTCGCGCCAGGACGCGACCGATCTCGGGGACGGCCGGTCGGCGACCGGTCGCATCGATCGCGATGGCGACAGCGACTGGTTCCGAATGACCGCCCCGCCGGGCACCACGCTCGGCGCCTCGATCTTCGCGCGTCGTCTGCGGTCGCCGCTGGATCCGGTGCTGCGCATCATCGACTCGAACGGTCGGCAACTCGCCCGCGGCGACGACGATCGCAGCCTCGATCCGGTGCAGGGCTTCACGGTGCCGGACGATGGCGTCGTGCTGCTGCAGGTCCGCGATCATCTGGATCGCGGTGCCGCGGATGCGGCGTATCGACTGGACGTCGGCGAGCCCGCGTCGATGCTCGCCGTGGCCCGGCCTCCGCGAACCTCGCACGGCGTCACCGTGCCGATCGGCGGCCGCGCGGCGTGGATCCTCGACCTGGAGCGGGTCGGGGCCGACGGCGTGCTCGATCTCTCGATCCCGGATGCCGGCCCCGGCGTGCGGGACCTCTCCCCCGATCTTCCCCCGGGAAGCGGGCGAAGCCTGCTCGTGCTGGAGGCCGACGACGATGCCGAATCCGGCTGCCGTCTGATCGCGATCGACGCCACGATCCGCGACGAGACAGGATCGCCGCGGCTCGGCGGCGGTTACCGCGCCGACGCCGAGCTGGTCCTCGGCCGCAACAACGTCCCGGTGCTCTCCACCACGCTCGACCGTCTTCCCGTGGCGGTGGTCGATCGGCTGCCGTACCGCGTGGAGCTCGCCCCACCCGCCACCCCCCTGCCTCGGGCGGGGGTCGCGACCATCCGGGTGGACCTGGAGCGGGCCGAGGGCGACGCCACGCCCGTGCGACTGACCATGCCGCTCCTGCCACCCGGAGTGACCGCGAACCTGCCCGTCGAGATCGCGGGCGACGCGCACGAGGCGGAGATCCGGCTCGTCGCGGGTGGCGACGCCCGTCTGGGCGACTTCCCGCTGGTCGTCGTGGCGGATGCCCCGTGTCCCACGGGCGGCCGTCGTCACAGTGCCACCGCCCCCCGATCGATCACGATCGTCCCCCCGATGTGCACCGTCGAATCGGATCCCTCCTCGATCGACCGCGGCGGACGAACCGCGATCGGCGTGCGGATCGCG
>JAUIHC010000202.1 GCA_030432455.1 Phycisphaerae bacterium
CGCCACGCACCTGAAGGCGAACCCGGTGCCCGCCATCACCCGCATGGACGGCACGCCGATCGCCGAAGGCACCCCGATCGCCGACCTCATCGTGCCCGGCCAGGTGCAGGATCTCCCGATCCACCCGGATGCGGTCGCGGATCTTGGGGGACGTGAGGGTCGGAAGGCGGGGTGAGTAGAGAGTCGAAAGTAGAGAGTCGAAAGTAGAGAGTCGAAAGTAGAGAGTCGAAAGTAGAGAGTCGAAAGTAGAGAGTCGACAAGCGGGCGGCGTGACCTTGGGTCACGCCGCCCGCGTTCTTTGACTGCGATGCCTTCCCGGCTCAGGCCGCGGCGGCGCTCGCCTCGATGGGCTTGGCCTTCGCCGGGTAGAGGGCGAGCATCACGGCGAAGCAGGCCACCGCCATCCACATCGGGACGCTGAAGAGCTTCGTGTAGTCCATGCCGCCGCCGTCGGCTTCGGGGATCGTCGCCCACGCGCCGACCACCGCGGTCGCGAAGTAGCTGCCGACGATGATGCCGATGCCGACGATCACGAGGTTGAAGAGATTCTGTGCGGTCGCCCGGATGTCCGGGGTCGTGTGCTCGTCCACCACCATGAAGGCCACGAAGATGAAGCAGCCGAAGCAGAGGCCGTGCAGCGCCACGCCGAAGAGCACCGGCACGAGGCTCGGGGCGTAGGCGAAGATCGCCATGCGGCCCGCGTACGCGGCGAGACCGATGAGAAGCAGCCACTTGCGACCGAGGCTCTTCGCGAAGAACGGGATGAGGGCGAGCACCGCGATCTCGCTCATCTGACCGATGGTCATGAGGCCGCCGCCCCCGACGCCGAGGATCTGGTTGACGAAGTTCGCGAAGTTGTCGGCCCCGGCGCTGCCCGCGGCGTTCTGGATGCCGGTCACGAAGTCGCTGGTGAAGACGAAGTAGAACTGGTGGATCATGCTCACCGGCACCGCAATCAGGAAGAGGATGAGCAGCGGCTGCATCCTGATCTCGCCGAGCGCCTCGACCCAGGCGAGCTTCTTGCCCGGGTCCTTGGTGCCGGTCGGCGGCGTGTGCGGCAGGAAGAGGCAGAAGACCGCCATGAACAGCCCGAGCACCGACGACATGTAGAAGGCGACCGCGCGGCCCGCGTTCTGGGCGGCGGTGATCTCGTCGGCCGAGCCCTCGGCCGGGGTCGAGAATCGCAGCAGGTACTGGCCGACGAGGATGCCCGCGGCGATCCAGCCGATCGTGCCCCAGAGGCGGATCGGACCGAAGTCGCGGTCGCGGTCGGCGATGTGGGCGAAGGAGATCGAGTTGGTGAGGGCGATGGTCGGGGCGTAGACGAACCCGTAGACCGCGGAGATCACGAGGAACGGCACGAAGCCGTCCACGATCGCCAGCAGGAAGACGAGGATGGCCCCGATCAGGTGACTGGCCGCGAGCAACTTCTCGGTCGAGAAGAGACGGTCGGCGAGCTGACCGGCGAGGAACGGTCCGAAGATCGCGCCGACCGCACCCGCCGAGAGGCAGAGACCGGTCTGACCCAGGGTGAACCCCCGGTAGCCGAGGAGGAACGGATACAGGATCGGCAGCCACGCGCCCCAGATCGCGTACTGCAGGAACATCATCAGGGACAGCTTGAACTTGACGTCGCCGCTGGTGCGAGCGGTGGCTGCGGCCGTGCTCATGGGGCGTGGCTCCGAGGGAGGGTCTGATCTTCGGGCCCGGGACGCGGCGTCCGGGACCACATGTGACATGTCGCCGGAACGCGGAGCGGAGGCTCCCGACCGGGTGCTCCGGAATGTACCGGTTCCGGGGGGAATCGACCGGACGCCCCCCGCCCCTACAATCCCCGCCATGACCTACCAGCGACGCCAGACCCATCCCGTCACCGTCGGCGACGACCGCGTCGGCCGCATCACCATCGGCGGCGACGGCCCCGTGTCGGTCCAGTCGATGACCTCGGGCTACACCCACGATGTGGACGGCTGCCTCGCCGAGATCGAGAAACTCGCAGCGGCCGGGGCGGACATCGTCCGGGTCGCGGTGCCCGAGCGGAAGGACACCGAGGCGCTGCGGGAGATCATGAAGGCGACGCCGGTGCCGATCGTCGCCGACGTCCACTTCCACTACAAGCGGGCGCTGGAGGCGGTCGAGGCGGGCGTCCACAAGATCCGACTGAACCCCGGCAACATCAACGATCGCGACCAGGTCAACGCGGTCATCGACGCCTGCAAGGAGGCGGGGATTCCGATCCGGGTCGGGGTCAACGAGGGCTCGATCATCGAGCGGAAGGACAAGCAGAAGCGGCAGGAGGAGCTCGGGGCCTACTTCGAGGGCCATCGGTCGGGCCACCTGCTGGCGATCATGATCGCGAAGCTCGAGGAGTACCTCGACATCTTCACGGCCCGCGACTTCCACGACATCGTCATCAGCGCGAAGTCGATGGACGCTCGGCTCGTCATCGACGCGTACACCGAGATCTCGAAGCGCTTCGACCACCCGCTGCACCTCGGCGTCACCCACGCGGGCACCCGCGAGACCGGCTCGATCCGCTCGATCGCGGCCCTCGGCACCCTGCTCGCCAACGGCATCGGCGACACGATCCGCATCAGCTACGCGAGCGACCCGGTCTACGAGGTCGAGGACGGCGTGGAACTGCTCTGCTCGCTCGACCTCCGGACCCGCAAGGGCATCGAGCTCATCGCCTGCCCCACCTGCGGCCGGATCCAGGTCGATCTCTTCACCCTCGTCGACGAGGTCCAGAAGACCCTCAGGACCGAGATCGAACTGCCGATCAAGGTCGCGGTCATGGGCTGCATCGTGAACGGGCCCGGCGAGGCCGAGGGCGCCGACGTCGCGGTCTTCGCGGGCGATCGCCGCGGCATCATCTATGTGCAGGGCGAGAAGGTCGCCAACGTCCCCGAGGACGAGATCCTCGCGCGGCTGCTCGCCGAGTGCCGGGCGTTCGAGGCGAAGGTGCGGGCGGGCGAGGCGACCCTCGGCCAGAAGGTCGTGGACATCGTGCCCCCGGACCCGATCGGCGACCTCGGCTCGGGCGTCGAGCGGATCAAGTCCGGGCTCGTCGAATCGATCACCGTCGAGGGCCGCTCGACCTGACCGACTCGCCGGACGGCATCCGCATCGCTGGTAGCATCCGCGGGAACCGTCGGCCCTTCCGCTGCGGACGACCTCGTGCAGGCGTCGCGGCCACTGCGTATCGCCGATCGATCGACCCCGGCCCGTGAGACCCCAGATGCCCCGACTCGCTTCGACCCAGCCGATCCGACGAGCCCCCCATGTCCGAGGCTTCACGATCGTCGAGATCCTCGCGGTCATCGGCACGATCACCGTCCTGCTCGGGCTCCTCCTCGCCGGGCTTCAGGCGGCTCGACGAAGCAGCGTCAGAACGGTCGAACTCAACCATCTGCGGCAGCTCCATCTTGCGTGGACGTCCTACTCGGCGAGCAACGCCGACTATGTGATGCCCGGTCACCTCGACGAGGAGACGCAGCAGCAGTGGCGACTGCGATACCGCTTCGAGGGCGGCGGACAGATCCCCGCCCAGATGGCGAGTTTCTACCCCTGGCGACTCCTTCCCTATCTCGACTGGGGATACGACGCCATGGTCGGCTATCTGCCGAACACCGACATCGTCGAGGAACTCCCGCGAACGGGGCTGGACCCGAGCAACGCGATCGTGGGCCAGCAGCTCAACTCCCAGCCGTGGTTCGGATACAACGCCTACTACATCGGTGGATGGTGGGAGGCCGCCGGGGGCGGGACCTCCTCGATGAGGTACGCCAACGCGACCTGGCTCCAGGCCGGTCCGGACGGCACCCCGATCCCCACCAAGGGGAATCTCGTGATGCGGACGGTGGGTCGTGCGACCGATGCGACCTCGCTCGTGCTGTTCGCCGGATCGACCGTCCGTGCCCCCGGGATCTTCAAGGAGAGCGTGGACACACTCCCCGGCGCCGCCTGGTGCAGTCCGCATCGACGGGGCGAACAGCTCATCTGGGACGTCTATCTGAACACGGCGGGCGGCATGGACACCGGCGGGCTCGGGGCCTCGCTCCTCGGGGCCTCGACCTCGATCTTCGCCCCCCCGGCTGCGACCCTGGCGCAGGGCGCCGATGTCGCGCTGCAGGTGCTGGTGGAGGACGCGGTGCCCTACCGACGCCTTGGATCGACGGTCTCCGTCGTGCATGTGGACGGCAACGCCACCGGCGCCGGCGTCGGTGAACTCCTCGATCAGCGTCGATGGATCAACGCCGCCCATGACGGGGTCGGCATCCCTCGCGACTTCGGGCACACCGACAACTGAACGATCCCGGCCCGTCCGGCCCCCGCGATCATCCCTCGCCGCCGCGGTTCGCCCGCCCGGCCCGGGACGCCGCCACGATCGAGCCCGCGAGCGCCTCGAGTCGCCCGAGCGAGCGATCCTGGCGTCCTCGGAAGACCATGTACGGGAAGAGCGCCGTCAGCGCCACCACGAGCCCGGCCGCGGTCGAGACCAGCGCCTCCGCGATGCCGCCGGAGACCTGACTGGGATCGGTGATCGTCGCATCACCGCCCAGCAGTTCGAAGCTCTGGATGATGCCGATCACGGTCCCGAGGATGCCGAGCATCGGGCTCGCGGTCACCACCGTCGAGAGCAGCAGGAGCCCTCGCTCGAACGCCGGGCGAACCTCCTCGGCCGCGACCGTCGCCGCCGCCTCGTCGATCGGCACGCCTTCGACCGGGAGCCGTCGGACGAGCGTGCCGTACGGGGTCGGATCGTGCTCGGCGAGGATCGCGGCCCGCATCGCATCACCCCGTCGCAGCGTGTCGGCGAGTTCGCGGTAGCGGGCCCGACCGCGACGCCCGTCCACCCGCCACCAGAACACCGCCCGTTCGATCACGGTGGAGATCGAGAGCAGGCTCAGACCGAGCAGCGGCCACATGACGAGGCCACCGCGGTCCATGAAGGAGAGGAAGGTGTCGAGGGCGGACATGGGGGGGAGGATAGTGGAGAGGGGAACTCGAAGAATGGATCGTGGAGAGTCGAGGCGGGGTTTGGATAGGATGCGGCCCATGACTGCGGCGACGGTTGATTCGGTGACGTCCGACGAGGTTCTGCTCGGGGAGATCGAGGCGGCGCTGGCCGCGGCGATCGATGCGCGTCGATTGGGCCCGCTGCTCGACGAGGCGACGAGGTACGCACTCCTCGGCGGGGGCAAGCGGCTTCGACCGATCCTGACCCTGCGGGCCTGCGACGCGGTCGGCGGATCGCGGGACCGGGCCATGCCCGCGGCGGTGGCGGTCGAGTGCATCCACGCGTTCAGCCTCGTGCACGACGACCTGCCCGCGATGGACGACGACGACCTTCGGCGCGGACGCCCCACCACCCACAAGGTCTACGGCGACGCGGTCGGGATCCTCGTCGGCGACCTCCTCCAGGGACTCGCCGCCGAGGTCGCCCTCTCGAGCCCGGTCGCGCCGACGGAGATCGCCCGCACCGTGCTCGAGGGGTCGCGGCTCATGATCGAGGGGCAGATCCACGACACCGTGGGCGGCTTCCCCGCCGAACTCGAGGGCGAGTTCGACCGACTCCGGCACATCCACCGCCTGAAGACCGCCGCCCTGATCCGGGCGGCGTGCCGGGCCGGGGCGATCGCGGGCGGCGGCGACGAGACCGCCCTCGATCGGTACGGCGAGGCGATCGGGCTCATGTTCCAGATCGTGGACGACATCCTCGACGAGACGCAGTCCTCGGAACATCTCGGCAAGACCGGCGGCAAGGACAAGGCGGCGGGCAAGCGGACCTACCCCGCCCTGCTCGGCCTCGACGGGAGTCGGGCCGAGGTCGAGCGGCTGGAGACCGAGGCGACCGTCGCCCTCGCCGACCTCGG
>JAUIHC010000203.1 GCA_030432455.1 Phycisphaerae bacterium
GGTTCGGTCGAGGTCCGGCAGCACGCCGCCGCCGTCCACCAGAAGCCGAGTGGCGTCGGCATCGCCCAGCGCGATCTTGGCTCGTTCACCGACCTCGCGAAGGAGCGCCCGACGCCGGGCCCGATCCGCGTCGGCGAGATCGTCGCGGTCGGCGAGATCACGCAGCAGATCGGCGACGATCAGCCGATCGAAGTCGTCACCGCCGAGATGCGAGTCGCCCGCGGTCGCGAGCACCTGGAAGATCGCCTCGCCGTCCGCATCGTCGGATGCGGGCGGCACGACCTGCAGCACCGTGACATCGAAGGTGCCGCCGCCGAGGTCGTAGACCACGATCGTCTCGCCGTCGTCGCGAAGACCGATGCCGTAGGCGAGCGCCGCCGCGGTCGGCTCGTTGACGATGCGGACGATCTCGAGACCGGCGAGTCGCCCCGCGTCTCGGGTGGCCTGCCGCTGCGCGTCGTCGAACCACGCGGGCACCGTCACGACCGCCCGGGACACGGGCCTTCCGAGAGCCTCGATCGCGCGATCGCGGAGATGTCTCAGAAGATCCGCCGACACCTCCTGCGGGGTGCGGATCCGCCCGCCCACGTCGATGCAGGCGAGTCCTCGAACACCCTCGACGACGGGGTAGGAGGCCGCAGCCGCGTCGTCGGACCGCTCGTCGAGCCGGCGGCCCATGAACCGCTTGACGCTGTAGATCGTCCGCTCCGGATGCAGCCGGAGCTCCGCCGCCGCGGATCGCCCCACCACCTCGACCGAACCGTCGCGGCCGTAGCGGACGACCGACGGGACCAGTCCGTCGTCGTCGGTCGCCGGGGCGAGGATGCGGGGGCCGGCCGCGTCGGCGATCGCGACCAGCGAGTTCGTGGTGCCCAGATCGATCCCAATGATCGGGTCGGTCGGGGAGTCCGGTTCGCTGGAGGCGCTGGCGGTCATGCGGTCAGTCTACGACCTCCACCGACGCCCTTGCCCGCACACGACACGCGGTCCGCGCCCGGATGGGCGCGGACCGCGTGATGGAAGTCGTGTCGTCGACGGCCGTGACCGGGCGTGTACCCGAGACGGCATCGAGATCGCTCAGCCGAGCGACGACTCACCGGGACGCCGCGCGGCGATCGCGGCGAGGTCAACCGACTCGTCGGACGAGGGTCGCCTCTGCGCGGCGCGGGCCGCCCGAGCGTTCGACAAGGCGTCCAGACGACCAGCCACCTCGATGATCCTCGCCCGGGTCCTCGCCTTGGCGGCCTGAGACTCGGCGAGCAGGTCGATCGGGAGCGGCGACGCATGATGAGGGACGCTCGCGTCGGACACCGGGGTGCCGAGCGTCTTCGATGATGGTCTTGAGCTTTCTGACACCGCGGTGTTTCCAGTTGTTGATCGTGGTGACGTTGACGCCCAGCGAGTGGGCCGCCTGTTCGTAACTGAGACCCCGACAGACGATGAGTCGGATCGCCGCCTGTTCGTTGTCGGTGAGCTCCGCCAGAGCCTGCTGAAGGGTGGCACTGCTCACGAATCCCATCTCGGTCGAGTGCCGTTCCGCGGGATCCGCGCCCGCATCGACGCCGGCCCCGGCCCGGTGCCGGAGATCCTCTCCGGCCCGACGGTGTCGAACCTCCCGGTGGTAGCCCTTCCGGACAAGGTTCTCGCCGATTCGAAAGAGATAACTCACCGTGATGTCGCGGCTTTCCAGATTCCTCACTGAAAACAGCCGAAAGAAGACCTCCTGAGCAAGGTCGTCGGCACGCTCGGCGTCGGTGAGTCGCCGGAGGAACGCCACCACGCGGCCGTGATGCCGATCGAAGAGCTCCCGGACCGCCTGTCCGCGGGCACCGCCGAACGGTGCGTCCTCGGGGGGGGCGACCTCCATGGTCCGGTCGTCGTCCCGCACCAGTCGGGGCAGCGTGTTCTCGAACATGCGGGGGCTCTCGGGTCGAGCTGGCTCGACGGTGATCCGCGACCGACGACCCGCGTCAACGGCCTCATCCACGGGATCCCCGACAGGGCGGGCGTCATTCACGGAAACACCGGGGAAGAGGAGGGACGAACTGGAATTCTCGAGCATGAGCGTCTCCACGCGCAGGTTCGGCCGACTCACCGGCCGATCGGGGGCGACTCTACGGACGAAATCACGCCGCCCGGCCAAGTGCCGCCTTTTTTCGGGTCGATCGTCACGGTCGGCGTCGGACGATCCATCCACAGACCGCCAACCCTCCCGCAGCACCGTGCCGCGAGCACCTCGACCCCCCCTCGTCATCGACGGCGTGGTGGACCGGACGATCGCGCGGGCCCGAGAACCTACGGCGATGCGACCGATAAGCCCGCACCCCCGACTCGCCGCCGTCGAACCCTGACGGACGGTGGCGGAACCTGTCGTTTTCTCGCCATCCTCGGGAAAGGGCGCGTCGGATCCCGACTTGTCCGACCGCCCGGCACCGCCACTCGCCTTGCCGGGCCTTCAGCCCCCGCTCACTCTCCTGGGGGGTCTCCTGCCCTGCCTCTGCAGAAGGCCCTTCATTCGCCGAACGCCGACCCGCCTCCGGGTCGGCGTTCGACATGCAGGGATCGACCAGCGTCACCCGTGCCTGTCGGCGTTCTCTTCCGCAGCGAGCGTCGCCGAGCAGAGACCGAACCATGGACGACGGCGCCCGGCTCGCGCGGGCGAGCCGGGGCCGTCGCTCACCGCGCCCGGGGCAGCCCGTCGAGCACGTCGCCGAATCGCCGGCGCGAGATCGAGTCGAGCGGGGTCAGCACCGCGATCACCGCCGGATCGAAATCACGCCCGTTGGCGCGGACCTCGAGCCGATGCGACCGGCCCTCGACCCGCAGCCGGACCTCGAGTCGGCGTGGCCCCGCACCGCTTCGATGAACCTCGCCCGTCGTCCAACCCGCGGCCTCGACGGCGGACCGGATCGCCTCGACCTCCTCGACCGTGACCGGGACCGAGGCGTCGGTCTCCCCCGCCTGCGCGACGGCCCCCGCCCCGACCCGGAGCGTGCCGTCACCCGTCAGGTCGTAGATCATGAACCGCCCCCCGGCCGAGGAGTCGCGATCCTCGATCCGCAGGGTGAAGACGCCGTCGCTCGTCGACTCGGCGACCGGGGGCGAACTGCAGCCGACGACGACGGCGAGCGTCAGCATCGTCGCCATCCCCCGAACGATCGTGATCGGTGCCGCGAATCCGTGGAGCCCGACGATCACGATCCGGCGTCCTCGCTCCCGCGATACCGCGCCCAGGGATCCGGACCGAAGTCGTATCGCTCGGGATATCGGGGGACGCCGTCGGGAGGAAGATCCGCCGCCCACGCGAGCGCCGCGATCCGTCGAATCGCCGCTCGAAGTCGCGGGTCCTCCTGCAGAGTGATCGGGGCCGTTGCGCGTTCGTCCGCGTCGGGCACCTCGGGCACCTCGAAGCGCTGGACGACGATCCAGTCGCGACCGTCGCGTCGGCACTCCAGGACCTGCAGCACCTCGCGACGGCCCGGTCGCAGCAGCGTGGGATTGCCTTGGAAGTTGCCCGCCGCGGGGTCGCCGAGTCCGAGCGCGTCGAGTTCCCGCCAGAGTCCCGCAAGCTGCGAGCGTCGCAGATGACGGGAGATGCCCGGTCGATCGCCGAGGTCGAGGGTCGGCCCCACGTCGGCCCGCAGGGAACCGTCGGCGAGGATGATCGCCCGTCCGGGCCGGAGATGGACCGGCCACTCCTCGGGATGTCGCTGGATCTCGCGGACAAGCCCCGACCCGACCACCACCCCGGCCGCGATGACTCCGTCCTCCGGCACGCCGTCGGACGCGGGCGGGGGGCTCCCGGCACAGCCGTGCATCACGGTGATCGGCGCCAGCAGGCTGCCGGCGACGAGAACGACCAGCGGCCATCGTCGGTCAAGGCTCATCGCCGCACGGTAGCAGCACGTTCCCGCTCGGGTACCGTGTCCGGCCCCGCGGAACTCGGCTCCGCGCCTTCGTCCCCCGCCCGCCTGCCCACCAACCATGAAGACCAGCGTCACCTGGCTCAACGACTACCTCGATCCACCGCTGGACGCCGATCGGCAGGCCGACCTGCTGACCGCCGCGGGCTTCCCCTACGACGGGGGCGAGACCGCCCCCAACGGCGAGCCGTGGCAGGAGATCGAGACCACCAGCAACCGCGGCGACTGCCTCTGCCATGTCGGTCTCGCCCGCGAGGCGGCCCTGCTCGGCGGCGTGACCCTCACGTGCCCCGACGATCGCCCGATCGCCTCCGGCCCACCGGTCGGTGAACTGGTCGAGGTCCGCAACCTGGCCCCCGATCAGTGCCCGCTCTACACGGCGCGGATCATCCGGAACGTCACCGTCGGCCCGAGCCCCGAGTGGCTGCGACGGCGACTCGAGGCGATCGGGCTCGTGCCCCGCAACAACCTCGTGGATGCGACGAACTTCGTCCTCTTCGAACTCGGCCAGCCGACCCATGTCTTCGACCTCGATCTGCTTCGCGGCGGCCTGGTCGAGATCCGCCCCGCCCGCGCCGGCGAGACGATGCAGCCGCTCGGCGAGGGCGCGACCACGCTCGAACTCGTCGAGGGCGATCTCGTCATCGCCGACGCGGAACGCCCCGTCGCGCTCGCCGGCGTCAAGGGCGGTGCCGAGACCGCGGTCACCGAACGCACCCGCCACGTGCTGCTTGAGGCGGCCACCTTCGACCCCGTCGCGGTGCGATCGGCCAGTCGCCGCCACCGCATCGCCAGCGACTCGTCGTACCGCTTCGAGCGCGGCGTGCACCCCGCGGAGGTCGGCGCCGCGGCGGACCGGCTCGCGGCCCTGATCCTCGAGATCGCAGGCGGCGAACTCTGCGACGGCGTGGTCGCCGACGGCCGCCCGATCCCCGCGCCGCGCACGGTGTCGATTCGTCCCGCCCGCTGCCGCGCGATCCTCGGCATCGAGATCGCCGACGCGGAGATCGAACGACTGCTCACCGGACTCGGTCTCGCACCACAGCGCGTGGACGACCGATTCCACTGCACGGTCCCCCCGCGACGACTCGACCTCGAACGCGAGGCGGATCTGATCGAGGAGATCGCCCGCACCCACGGACTCGACCGCCTTCCGGTCGCCGAGACGATCCACATCCGCGCGGTCGCGCCGCGGCCCACCGATCAGGCCCTCAACGCCATCCGCACCGAACTGGTCGGCCTCGGGTTCCACGAGACGATCACGCACACCCTGGTCGGCCACGACGCGGCCGCCCCGTTCGTGCCCGGAGACCGCCGTCCGCTGCAGGTGGACGACGAGCGAGCGGCCGCCGAACCGGTGCTCCGCCCGTCGGTGCTCCCGAGCCTCCTCCGCGTCGCGGCGCACAACCACGACCTCGGCACCGCGTCGGTGCGTCTCTTCGAGACCGCCTCGACGTTCGATCACGGCGACGACGGCCACCACGAGGCGCGACGCCTCGGCATGCTCGTCGATCCGCCCGCCGATCTGGACACCCGCGACGACCTCGCCCTCGGTCAGGCCGCCTTCGGCGTGGCTCGGGCCACCGTCGATCGCATCGGCCGCCGACTGGGCGTTCGGTCCGTGACCGTGGAACCATCGGAGGCCGCGGGGCTCGCGCCCGCCGCGGCGGTGCTCTTCGACGGTGAGCGGGTCGGCGTGATCGGGCTCGTCACCGAGGAGGCCCGCGGTCGTCACGGCCACGACCGTCCGATCGCCGCCGCCGAACTGGAACTCGCCCCCGCCGGACTCGCCCCGCTGATGGACGGCTGGCCGCGGGACACCGCGGCCCGGGATCTCGCCGCCTTCCCCGCGATCGAGCGGGACCTCACGGTGCTCGTGCCCGAGTCGGTGATCTGGCGCGATCTGGAGTCGGCGGTGATCG
>JAUIHC010000204.1 GCA_030432455.1 Phycisphaerae bacterium
ACGCAGAGCGAGCACTTCTCCATCACGCCGCGGGTGCGGACCGTGACCTCGGGGTTGAACTGCATCCGACGCCATTCGTCGGGCCCGTTGGAGACGTAGTAGTCGGGCTTGACCGCGAAGAGGCCCTCCTGCTCGCGGATCGGCTCGCGGCGCCAGTAGTCGAACCAGTTGAACCGCCGGACCTTGTACGGGCAGTTGTTGCTGCAGTAGCGGGTGCCGATGCAGCGGTTGTAGACCATGACGTTGAGGCCGTCCTTGTCGTGCATCGTCGCGGCGACCGGACAGACCTGCTCGCACGGCGCGTTCTCGCAGTGCATGCAGGTCACCGGCTGCACGAAGACCGCATCGGGACGGTCGGGATCGGTGCCCTTGAAGTACCGATCGACCCGGAGCCAGTGCATCTCGCGACCGCGGGCGATCTGGTCCTTGCCCACGACCGGGATGTTGTTCTCGGCCTGGCACGCGGTGATGCACGCGCTGCAGCCGGTGCAGGTGTTGAGGTCGATCGAGAGCGCCCAGCGGAACTTGGCGCCGTCGAGATTCGTCTCCTCCCAGAGGCTGAGACGGTGCGCGATGTGCACGCGGTGCTGGGCGAAGTCGGGATGCTCGCGGTAGTGGTCGAGCGTCGTCTCGCGGACGAGGGTCGGCAACCGCTCCTGGATTCCCGACTCGGGCACGCTCTCGACGAGGGCGTCCACCGCACCGTGATCCTGGGTCTGGGCGAACGCGTAGCGACCACCGGTGGCCGCGACGGTGACGCCCGGCACGATCCACGACGCCGCCGAGGTCCGCAGCGGGAAGGCGTCGAATCCGGCGTTCGCGCCGATCGGCCCCGCCGCCTCGCCGCGACCCCAGCCGAGGGCGATCGCGACGGTGCGACGCTCCATGCCGGGGACCGGGAAGACCGCGGCCTCGATCGACCGGCCGCCCGCGGTGACGGTCACGAGGTCTCCCTCACGCCACCCACGATCGACACACATCGCCGGACTCGCGAGGACCGCGTTGTCCCAGGTGATCTTGGTGACCGGATCGGGAAGTTCCTGCAGCCAGCCGAGATTGGCGTAGCGGCCGTCGAACATCCGCGAATCGGTCAGGAACGCGAGTTCGATCGCGTCGGCACCGACCGAGCCCCGCTCCGCGGCAAGGGCGGCCACCGCCCCACCGACGCGGCTCGCGTCGACCGATGACGGGGTCGCGAGCGTCGCGGCGGTGCCGTCGATCACGCCCCGATCGAGGACGGTGCGCCAGTGCGCCTCGAAGGTCGCGCCGCTGGTGCCCGACCGCGCCGCCTCGGTGGCCCGGACGATCGACCGACCGTCCCGCGGCTCGCTGCCGGTGAGCGCCGCCAGAAGCTCGATGGTGCTCCAACCCTTCTGGGCGAGATCCATCATCGGCTCGATGAGCGGCTGCGTGATCGACACCGTGCCGTCGAACGCGGCGGTGTCGCCCCAGCTCTCGAGGAAATGCGTGCGGGGCAGATGCCAGCGGCAGGCCTTCGAGGTCTCGTTGACGTCGAAGGAGAGGTGGACGGTCTCCCCCGCCTTCTTCATCGCGGCGCCGAAGTCGAGATCCGCAGGCGCGTCGAAGGCGGGGTTTCCACCGACGACGACGAGGGTCTCGATCTCGCCCGCGTCGAGCCGCCTCGCGAGCGACGCGATCGAGGCGATCCGCATCGGCGACGGATCGGCGGCGTACGCGACCGTCCTGCCGACATTGCCGAGCGCGACGTTGATCGCGGCCGCGAGCGCGTGGACCGCGGGAGGCTGACCCTCGCCCGCGATCACCACGCTGGAACCGCGGTGCGAGGACAGGTCGGCGATCATCGCGTCCACGATGCGCTGGTCGAGGTCGCCGAGCGAGACGGTTCCGGCAAGCTCGGAGAGCCCGCCGACGGACGCCCCGGTCGCCTCGGCGATCTTCGCCGCCACCGCGGCCACCTCGCCGGGCCGGACGATGACGCGATCGTCGGCGTTGATGCCGGTGACCGACAGCGTGCCCTCGATCGCGTAGACGCGGCTGAGTTCCTGATCGGCGGCGGACGCGGCGTCGAGACGCCGCTTCGTGGCCCAGTCCTTCGCGAGCCGATTCGACGCGGGGTGGGTCAGCAGCGGATCGGCGTCGAGGCAGACCACGACGTCGGCCCGGTCGAGCATCGGAATCGCCCGATGCGGCGACCCGAAGGCGAGCTCGGTGCCGATGCGGCCGGCGTCGCCGTCGATCGCCTCGTACTCGTGCCAGGTCGCCTGCGGGAAGACCGCCATGAACGCCTGCCGCATGCGGGCGACGCTCGGGCTGCCCGAGGCCTCGGAGAGCACCGCGAGACCGGCACCCTTCGACTTCTTCAGCGCCACGCCGAACCGCTCGTCGGCCCACGCCTCGAAGGCGGCGGCATCGGAGGGCTTCCCGCCGTCGAGCACGGTGCGACTGCGGTGCGGGTCGTACGCGCGAAGCACCTCGCTCTGGGTGATCGCGTCGCATCCGCCGCGGGTGGTCGGGTGCTCGGGGTTGCCCTCGAGCTTCACCGGACGGGCGTCGAAGCTCTTCACGATCACGCCCTGACCGACGCCGCCCCGCTCCACGCTCGAGGCGTAGTGCACGGGCTTGCCGGGAATCCGCTCGGCCGGACGGGCCGAGTAGGGCACGATGTGGGTCTCGGGGATCCGGCGGCACGCCGCGAGGCCGAGTCCGGCCAGTGCGAACGAGGCGCCCATCACCTTGATGAACTGGCGACGGTCGTCACCTTCGAGAAGGTCGGCGTCCGTCGGGAACTCGCGGTGCATCCAGGCGCGGAAGTCCTCGGAGTCCCGCAGGTCGTCCAGACTGCGCCAGTAGGCCCGCCGGGTGGCGGACACGGGCGCCTGACGATCCTCGCCGCAGCCGCGGCCGCCGGACCGGTCGTCGCTCGGGGTCAGCGATGGCATGTCGAGCAGTTTTCCGAGGGGTTGATGTGGTAGAGGTCCTTCAGGGCGAGCCGCTCCTCCTCGGAGAGCTCGACGCGCTGGTCGTAGGCGAGGTTGGTGATCTCGGAGACCGGGCGGAGCGCGTCCACCGGGTTGCGGTGGCAGTCGAGGCACCAGCCCATGGAGAGCGGCTCGTGTCGCTGGACGACCTCCATCTGGTCGATGCGACCGTGGCACTCGACGCAACTCACGCCGCGGTTCACATGGGCGGAGTGGTCGAAGTAGGCGTAGTCGGCGACGCGATTGACCCAGATCCACTCGATGGGCTCACCGGTGGCGTAGCTCTCCTGCACCTTCTGGAGCTTGGGGCTCTCGGGGCGGACCCACTTGTGGCAGTTCATGCAGGTCTGCGTCGGCGGCACCGCGGCGTGGGCCGCGTGCTCGACCGTGTTGTGGCAGTAGCGACAGTCCATGCCGAGTTCGCCGGCGTGCAGCGCGTGGCTGAACGGCACCGGTTGTTCCGGCTGGTAGCCGACCTCCAGTGTCTTGGGACTGAAGCCGTACGCGACGAACATCGCGACGTAGAGCGGGAGCAGCGCGCCGACGACCATGAGGGTCGGCAGCAGGGCGTTGCTCCACCGGGGAAAGAGGAATCTGCTCATGGCGTGAACGGGATCCCGTGGGTCGAACGATCCGGGACGGCGGGCGAAGGAACGCCGGACAAGATCGTTCTTTTTTTCACGAAGTCGATGCGGTCAGTCTAGCCCGATCGGGGCGGATCGGTCAAAGGTCGAACGTCTCTCCACAACCTCGCCGCCCGATGGCCCTGGGGCCGGAAACGGCGCAGATCGGGGAGCATACAACCAGCCGACCCGCGAGGGTGAGCAGGGGACGATCGACGACTCCGCAAGGTCCGCATAACCGATAGCCGACGCGACGCCGCCGCGATCAAGACATGCGTGTCTTGATGTCGCTGACACCTCGTGGTCGTCGGCGTCGCGTTCCGAGTTGAGGACACCCACCGACATCCACCGGAATCGGGGACACCCACCGACATCCACCGGAATCGGGGACACCCACCGACATCACCCGGTACCGTTTCCGCGTGGCACTTGGACCCCATCTCGTCGACGACGGCGTGCTCGTCCTGACCCAGCACGCGGATCGCCGGACGGTCCTCGAACACGCGGCCTCCGCAGCGGCAGCCGCGATGGCCGACCCCGGAATCGCCGCGTCCGACCTGCTCGCCGCCCTCGAGGCTCGTGAAGACCAGGCCCCCACCGGCACCCCCGAAGGCGTCGCGTTCCCTCACGCGGTGCTCCCCGGCCTGCCCCGCTCGGTGGTCGTGGCGATCAGACTCGGCTCGCCCGTCGAGTTCGGGACCAACCGTCCCTGCGATCTCGTCTTCGCGATGTTCGGCGACGCCAACCAGCCGTGGCACCACGTTCGGCTGCTCGCCCGACTCGCTCGGATCACCGGACCGGTCGATGCCCGGTCCCGCCTCCGAGCCGCGACGACCGGAGACGACCTCCGGGCCGCGATTCTGGCGGAGGACGCCGCCAATGCCTGACGCGGGCTACCGGATGCTCCTGCTGATCGCACGCAACGAGGATGCGTTCGATCCGCTCATCACCGGACTCCTCGACGTCGGCATCACCGGCGCCACGATCATCGAGTCGCGGGGCATCGGCGCGGTCATTCGCGAGGACATGCCGTTCTTCGCCGGTCTGGCCGCCCTTCTCCCGCAGCACACCGGCAGCCGGATGCTCGTGTCGGTCACGACCCCGGACCGCATCGAGAGCCTGCTTCGCTATCTGGATCAGCTCCGACCCGAACAGCGTCCCGTCGGGGCGGTGCTTCCGGTCGAAGCGGTGATCGGCTTCGGACACTGATCGGATCTGCCCGCTCGTGACGACCTCCGTTCTGCTCGCGGCCTCCGCGGAAGGCGCCTCCCGCGTCCTCGCGGTGTTCCTCGGGATCGCGGTGGTCGGCGCGGCGGCGACCTTCGCGACCACGCGTCTCTACGCTCGACTGCAACGACACCGCTGGATCGCGGCGCTCACCGCGGGCGGATGGTTCGCCACGGTCGCGGGCGTGCTGATCGGACCGCGGGTGCTCGCCGCGGTCGACGCGGACGCCCTGCCCGCCCTGCGACCCCTGCTCGGCGTGGCCCTCGCGTGGATCGGGCTCATCGTCGGACTGCAGCTTCGCCGCACCCTCGTGCGGGCGATCCCCGGCGACCTCCGACGCTGGCTGACGCTCGACACCATGACCGGCGCCGTGATCGGCGGCGGCGTCGCCGCGGTCTGGTGGTCGAGACACGGCGAACTTCCCCCGACCATCCTCGCCCCCTCGCTGCTGGCGATCGTGCTCGCGTTCGTCGGCTGGGCGCCGGAGACCCGCACGCTTCGGGCCGGACTGTCGCCGCACACCGTCGCCCCGGCCCAGTTCGTGCAGGCGGGCGGCGGACTCGGAGCGGTGATCGCGGTGGCGGCGTTCGGACTCGCGACGCCGGTCCTGCAGGGGCTCGGGAACGACGACGGCGTGCGTCGCATCGCGATCGCCGGGCTGGAGATGGTCCTCGCCGCCGGCACCGCAGTCCTGCTCGGGACCGGCGCCCGCCTGCTGCTGCGGCAGACCGCCGGCCGCACGGCGGAATCGCTCGTCATCACGCTCTCGCTCGTCTTCCTGTGCTCCGGCATCGCGAACGAGCTCGGCTTCAGCCCGCTCGTGAGCGGGATGCTGGCGGGGCTTGTGATCGCGAACCTCCGCGACCCGCATCTCCGCGACCTCGAACGCGGCCTCCAGTCGGCCGAGCCGGGCATGGCGGTCCTCATGCTGCTGAGCTGCGGCTCGCTCGCGGCGAGCGCCGACCTGTCCGAGGCGATCCCGCTCGGCATCGCGGTCGCCGGACTTCGGCTCGCGATCAAGCCGCTCGTCGCCC
>JAUIHC010000205.1 GCA_030432455.1 Phycisphaerae bacterium
TGGCGCAGGCCGGGGTGCATCCGCCGCTTCGCCGGCTCGTGCTCAAGGCGATGCACCCGGATCCGTTGCGGCGACCGGCGTTCGTCGAGGCGATCGGATCGCATCTCGAGGACCTCGCGGACACGCTGACCCGGCGACGGCGACTCGCGGCCTGACCGGGAGCACGCGGACTCGATGCCGCCCGGCGGTACGATCCGCGGCATGCCGACCGCCGACCCCGCGTCCATCCGATTGCTCTGCCTCGATGTGGACGGCGTCCTCACCGACGGCTCGATCCTGCTCGACGATCACGGCGTGGAGACCAAGCGGTTCTTCGTTCGCGACGGCACCGGGCTGCGGGCCTGGCAGCGGGCGGGCGGGACGGTGGCGATCATCACCGGCCGGTCCGGCGATGCGGTCCGGCGTCGCGCCGAGGAACTGGGCATCGATCGGGTGCTCAGTGGCGTCGAGCGAAAGGGCCGGGCCTTCGAAGGGCTGCTTGCCGAACTGGGCATGACCGCGGACGAGGCGGCGATGGTCGGCGACGATCTTCCCGATCTGCCCGTCCTCGTGCGGTGCGGATACCCTGTCGCCGTGCGTGACGCGGCACCGGAGGTGCATGCGGTCGCGGCGTGGATCACGTCGCAGCCCGGCGGTCGCGGGGCGGTGCGTGAGGTCGTGGAGCATCTGCTCCGGGCTCGCGGGGCCTGGGATCGGGCGGTGGCGCACTTCGAGGATCGGGACTGACGCCGATCCGGTTCCGTTTCGCGGCAGGATGCCGCTCCCTGGAGGCGGTCATGGCGGACCCGAGGATCCGAACGCTCGGAATGAACACGTCGGCGGACTCGCCCCGGCGAGGGTTCGCCGATCGTCGTCCGCTGCTGCTGGTGGCGATCGGCGTGGCGGCCGCGATCGTGCTGGTGGCGATGGTGTGGCGACTCGATCGGACCGCGGAGACCACCAACCGCCGACGACTGGTGGATCTCGACCGCATCGTGGTGCCCGCGTCGCCGACCGACGAGGAGCTCCAGACCCCGGCCACCGAGATCGACCGCGACACGATCGCGAGCCTGCGCGAGGGCGCGTCGGTGCAGGTCGCGGACGAGCAGGGACGGCTGGCGCAGGAGTACGGAGCCGCCCGGATCGACCCGCTTCCCGACGAGTGGATCGCGATGACCTCGCCCTGGGCGAGGTTCCACCCGAGCAACGGCCGCCTCATCGAGATGACCGCCCGCGACGGCACGCTTCGCGTCCCCGAGCGGGCGATCGAATCCGGTCGGCTGGAGGGCGATGTCCGCATCCGGATCTTCGACGCCGACCGCGACGACCCCGCCGCCGCCCGCATCCCCGCGGTCGAGATCGAGGCCGAACTCGCCGAGTACGACGCGGCATCGGGGCGTCTGGACAGCCCGGGCCGCATCCGGGTGCGAACCGCGGAGGCGTCGTTCGAGGGCGAGGACCTGCGGGTGGTGTTCGGCGTGGACGGCACCACCATCGAGCGACTGACCGTCGAGCGGGCACTCGGCCCGATCGAGATCCGCCGGCCCGTCGCCGTCGCGGCCGCGACCGCGGCACCCGGCTCGACCGGGCGGCCAGGCCGCGTGGCCCGTGCCGGAGCCGGGGCGTCGGACGAGCGGGTCACGACCGCCGCGCCGCCCACGGCCGCGTCGGCGCCGCCGACCGCCGCCGACGCGTGGCGAGCCCGCGGCGATGCCCCCGAGCCGCCGCCGACGTCGCCGCCGACGCCGGTCGACCCTCGCAACGTCTATCGCGTGGTGCTCGACCGCGATGTCGTCGTCGAACGTCTCGCCCGCGAGTCGGACGGCGGAGTCTCGACGAGTCGCATCGAAGGCGACCGCCTCACGCTGCTGCTCTCCCTCGGGTCGGGCGGGATGGACGGGGCCTTCGCGGGTCGGCGCTCGCCGGCATCCGAAGATCTTCCGGTCGGCCCGGGCCTGCCCGGAGACCCGGTGCGTGCGGTCGCGCCGTCGCGGGCGGCGATGGTGTCGATGGTCGCGATGACCGCGGTGCCGTCGCAGGCGACGGCGATCGACGGGATCGACGAGGACGATCTCGTCCGGGTCCACTTCGCGGGCCGACTGGTCATGACGCCCGCGGCGGATGAGGCGTCGTCGCTCGCCGATGCGGACGACGCGCGTCTGGTCGTCGAGGGCGTCGAGGGTCGGGGCATCACGCTGCATGACGATCGGCAGCAGGCGGAGGGCGAGGCCGCGCGGCTGGAGTATCGCGTCGCGACCGCCCGGGTGGACCTGATCGGCGACGAGGCGCATCCGCTCTCGATTCGAAGTCCGCGGTTCTCGCTGCAGGGCGGACGATTCTGGATGGATCGCGACTCGTCGGTCGGCGGACTGGTCGGACCGGGCACGATGTCGTTCGACGCGAACGGCGCCGCCGCGGTGCAGGCGGCGTGGCGACTCGGCGAGGACGGCATCCGCCGGGCCGTCGCCGACGGACTGGTGGCGGATCCGATTCTGGTCGCGATCGCCTCCAGCGGGCTGGCCCGGACCGCGGACGACGATGAGGATGACGTGTCCGCCGAGGCGGACGAGGACGCGCCGCCGAGGCTGGAGATCGTCTGGGAGGGTGGCGTCGATCTGGACTTCCGCGAGGGAGGCTCCGACGCCCGGCTCCGGCAGGCCCGCTTCCGCGGCGACGTCCGGGTCGATGGCGACGACTTCCGTCTCGGTTCGCAGAACCTCGTCGTGGACTTCGCCGAGAGCGGGGCGAACGACGACATCGATCGCATCCTCGCCACGGGGGATGCGCGGGTCGATCGGGTCGGGGAGGCGGGCTCGCTCGCGGCCTCGGCGATCGACCTCGGACTGACCAGGACCGAGGACGGTCGGACGATCCCGCGGGAACTCGTGGCCCAAGGCGATGTCGCGGCCAGCGACCCGAGCCAGACCCTCTGGACCGATCGACTCGTGGTGCGGTTCCGGCCCGCTCCCGCGGTCGCCGCGGCCGAGGCCGACGAGGCGGCGGCGCCTCGACGAGGACTCGCGGGTGGGCTGGCGCCCGAGGCGTCGGTCGGTGAGGTCGAGATCCACACGGTGCTCGCGACCGACGGCGTGCAGGTGCGGCTCGACGAGGGGGCGCGTGTCTTCGCCGATCGTCTCGACGGTGACGCCACGGCCGGCACGCTGGAGCTGCAGGGCGGCGACGTCATGATCGTCCGCGGCAACGTGGTCGCCGATCGCATGAGGGAGATCCGGCTCGACGAGTCGAACCGGTCGGTCCGCAGTCCCGGGCCCGGTCGGTTCCGCTACTTCGACCAGGTGGTGGTGCCCGACGAGTCCGCCCGCATCGAACGCCCCGAGCCGCCGACCCGCACCTCGCTGGCGGCGACGTGGAAGGAGGCGATGGCGTATCGGCAGGACGCGGACGGCGGCCGTGGTCGTCTCGATCTCGATGGCGACGTCCGGGTGCGATCGACCCCCGACGACCGCACGTCGGACCGGCTCGATGCCCGATCGGTCTCGCTCGACCTCGTGCACGGCGCGGGGGGGGTGCGGGCCGACCGTCCGGATGGCGACCTGCTGGCGAATCGGGGCGACACCACGATCGAGCGACTCGTCGCCCGCGGTGACGCGGTGCTGGAGAGTCGCGAATGGAAGGACGCTGCCAGGACCGGCGATCCGAAGCTCTTCCGCGTCACCGGGAATCTCGTGGACTATCGCGTGGACACCGGTGAGGCGACCGTCGAGGGGGAGGGCGGCCTCCTCGTCCACGAGCCCGATCCGTCGCCGCGACGGCGGGTGGACGCTCCGGTCGAAGCGGGCTTCGGCGTGGACGGCACGACCCGCTTCCGCTGGAAGCGGGGGATGACGATGACGCGGCAGGCCGAGGGGCGATACCTCGTGGTGATGGACGAGGACGTCGAGGTGCTGCATGCCGGTCTCGGCATCGAGGATCAGATGTCCCTGACGGGGAGTCGGCTGGAGGTGGTCGTGGACCGGCTCGAGCCCGCGGCCGGCGCGAAGCCCCCGCGGCCCAAGGACGGCATCGAACTCGGCGGCCCGGCGGAGATCCTGCGGGTGCGCGGCATCGGCTCGGTCTTCGTGCGGACGCCGGAGCACGACGTCGAGTGCGAGGAGTTCGACTACAACGTCGATACCGGCATCGCGATCCTGCGGGCGGCCCCGGGTCGGGTGGTCACGGTTCGATCGAAGTCGGCGAACACGCCGATCCGCGCCGAACGCGTGCAGTGGGACCTGCGAAGCGGCCGCCTCCGGATTCTCGGCGGCGAAGGTGGCGTGGCGCGGTAGGAGATGAGCGTGGAGCGTGGGGCCGCGGCGAGGAGAGGCCGAACGGTGTCCCCGCGGCGCTCGCCAAGCACGTCGTCATCGACACCGCGAGGAGAGGCCGAACGGTGTCCCCGTGGCGCTCGCCAAGCACGTCGTCATCGACACAGCGAGGAGAGGCCGAACGGTGTCCCCGCGGCGCTCGCCAAGCACGTCGTCATCGACACAGCGAGGAGAGGCCGAACGGCCTCCCCGCAGCGCTCATCACAGCTCCGTGCGGATCTCCCAGAGATCCGGGAACAGCGGGCGGAACAGGGTTTCTCGCAGGTACGGCACGCCGGGCGAACCGCCGGTGCCGCGCTTGAAGCCGATCGTTCGTTCCACCATCTTCACATGCCGGTATCGCCACTCCTGCACCCCCTCGTCGAGATCGACGAAGAGTTCGCACAGCCCTCGAAGGCGGGCGTCGTCCCGGTACATCCGCACCAGTGCCGGCTGGAACGCGGGGCATGACTCGGTCGCCGCGTCGATCGGGGCGGCGAGCGCCGCGTCCGGTGCCTCCACGCCCGCGCGGGCGAGGGCGTGGACGAGGCGGTTCCAGATCGACGGCTCGGCGAGTCGGCGTTCCAGCGCCGTTCGCTCGTCGGAGCCTTCGGGGTAGTTCCTCAGCGGTCCGGGACGCTTGTGCCCGAGCATGAACTCCCATTCGCGGAACTGCGCGCTCTGGAAGCCGCTCGAGTTCGCCAGGAACGATCGGAACGAGAGGAACGAGACCGGGGTCATCGTCTCCAGCACGTCGATCTGGGCGACCATCGTCTTCAGGATGGTCAGCATGCGACCAAGCGTGTCCTCGGCGCCGTCGAGATCGTCCGCGTCCAGTCGGCGACGCAACTCCTCGGTCTCGTGAATCTGCTGGCGGAACCAGAGCTCGTAGACCTGATGGATGACGATGAACAGCATCTCGTCGTGCTCCGCACCGTCCGGTCCGGACGATTGCGGCGTCTGCAGCGAGAGGAGTTCGGGAATGCGCAGATACGAGCCGTAGGTGAGTTCCACGCGTGGAATCCTACGGCGGCGCGGATCAGACCGTGAGCGCGTCGGGTCGCGGGATCGACGACCCGCGTGGCGGCGGACTCCACGCGGACGGGGCGGAGATCCCTCGTTCGCGGCAGAGCAGGTCCGCCGTGATCTGCGAACTCAGGAAGATCACCGGCAGTCCGGACCCCGGATGCGTGCCGCCTCCGACCAGCCAGACGCCGTCGACGTCCTCCAGACGGTGCTGGGGACGGCGGTGGAGCATCTGATCGAGTCCGTGGGCGAGGTTGAAGGTCGCCCCCAGGTTGATCCGCTCCTTCCGCCAGTCGGCGGGCGTCACGACCTTCTCGACGCAGATGCGGCGACGCAGGTCCTCGATTCCGAACACCGAGCCGAGTCGATCGAGCGTCGCCTCGCGGTACCGCGGAGCCGCGTCGTTCCAGTCCGGCCCGGCCGCGTCGTTCGGCGTCGGGACGAGCACATAGAGCGAACTCGCGTTCTTCGGGGCGAGGGTCGGGTCGATCCGCGAGGGGTTGTGGACGTAGGTCGAGGCGT
>JAUIHC010000206.1 GCA_030432455.1 Phycisphaerae bacterium
TGCGGGTGCCGCTGGCCGCGAGGTTGATCGCCGGATAGAGCCGCTTCTCCGCGATCGAGCGGTCGAGGATGAGCTCCATGTTGCCGGTGCCCTTGAACTCCTCGAAGATCACCTGATCCGCCCGGCTCCCGGTATCCACGAGGCAGCTGGCGATGATCGTGAGCGAGCCGCCCTCCTCGGCCCGCCGGGCGGAGCCGAAGAGCTGCTTGGGGATCTCCAGCGCCCGCGAGTCGAGACCGCCGGACATCGTCCGGCCGCTCTGGCGGAACGATCGCGAGTTGTTGAACGCCCGTCCGAGCCGGGTCAGCGAATCGAGCAGCACGACCACGTCGCGACCCGCCTCGAGCTTCCGCTTCGCCCGCTCGATCGCGAGCATGCCGAGGCGGCAGTGGGTGTCCACATCCATGTCGTTGCTGGACGCGAGGACTTCGGCGGGCACGTTGCGACGGAAGTCGGTGACCTCCTCGGGCCGCTCGTCGATGAGCAGGGCGACCACGTCCACCTCGGGGTGGTTGTGCTTGATGCCCGCAGCGATCTGCTGGAGAAGGATCGTCTTGCCCGCCTTGGGCGGGGCGACCACCAGTCCGCGGGTCCCGTAGCCGATCGGGCAGAAGAGATCGATCAGGCGGCAGGCCGGGGGGCAGCCGCGGTGCTCGAGGAACATCCGCGGGGCGGGATCGACCGGCGTGAGTTCGTCGAACTTCTTGCGGCCGGCGTAGGCCTCGGGGTCGAGGCCCTCGATGGCGACGATCCGCTCGACGGTCGGCCGGGCCGCCCGTCCGCCGGAGCGGCGGCGACGACGAGGCTTCTTCTCGACGACCTCGACCTCCAGTGTCTGCGAGGGCCGCAGGTCGAGCGACTCGACGAGTTCCACGGGGACGAAGGGATCGTCGTTGGACTCGATGAGGCCGTCCGCCATCTGACGGAGACGCGGGTCGGAGCCCTTGGGGAAGTCCAGAATGCCGGTGATGGTGGTCATGTCAGGCCCGAATCGAGGGTCGCCGACCGGCGGACCCTCGAACGACGTTGGGCGGATGAGACCCGAACGCGTCCTGCAACAGGGCAGGGACGGCATCTCGGGCCGGGAGAGCGGACGCGTGATGTCCAACGGGATCGAACGGGGCGCGTCGGAGAGACCGACGAGGAGCGTCTCGAACTGGGTCGTGGCGGGACGCCGTGTGGTCCGACCGGTCAGAGGTGGGGGCTCGTCCGATCGGCGGGGGGTCGGGACGTCGGGGACGTCTCTGGACCGCTGGTGAAGTAGAGCACCTCGCAGGATGGCCGTCAACCGGCGGCGAATGCCACGGCGACTCGTGCCGCCAGCGTCGCGTTGGAGACGAGCAGGGCGATGTTCGCGCCCAGCGGATCGACGTCCTCCTGACCGACCATCGAGGCGAGCAGGAAGGGCGTGACATCGCCCCCGTCGATCCCGAGCGAACTGGCCTCCGCGAGTCCGGCGTCCACGAGCGCGTCGATGCGTCGCGGGTCGGCCGCCGCGTCGGCGGGACACGGATTCGCCAGCAGCACGCCGCTCGACTGTCCGAAGTCGGTCCAGTGCCGACGGCAGGCCGTCGCGATCGCGGCGGGATCGTCGAGGCGGTGCGGCGGGGCGAGGTCGTGATCGATGCCGGCGGTGAAGATGGGCATCCCGTCGGTGCCGACGCCGATCACCGGCACGCCGAGGGTGTCGAGGGCCTCAAGCGTCGCGGCGACATCGAGGATGACCTTCGCACCCGACGCGACGACCGCGACCGGTTCGTTCGCCAGCGCCCGAAGGTCGGCACTGATGTCCGGCCGCTGCTGCCAGCCGCGATGCACCCCCCCGATGCCGCCGGTCGCGAAGACGCGGATCGGTTCCGGCGACGCGAGTCGGCAGGCCCGCATCGTCGCCGCGACGGTCGTGCCCGCCGAACCGCCGGTCGTGGCGAGCGGCCCGAGGTCGCGACTGCTGGCCTTCTTCGCCGACTCGTCGAGGGCGAGGGCCGAGAGTTCGGCGTCGTCCAGTCCGATGACGAGTTCGCCGTGCACGACGCCGACGCTCGCCGCCACGGCGCCCGCGGCCCGCACCGCGGCCGAGATCGCCCGGACGGCTTCCAGGTTGCACGGGGCCGACTCGTTCCACGCATGTCCGTGGAGCGCCTCGGCGGCGGCGCGACCCGGAGCGAGACTGTTCGGGCGCGGCGAGGGTTCGCGGGGAAGACCGTGGGTGAGCACCGCGGTCTCCAGAGCGACCACCGGTCGCCCCTCGGAGAGGGCCTCGGCGATCTCCGACGAGGTTCGGACCGCGGAACGGGGGCTCATCGGCGTCGGGTCCGCACCTTGCCCTGCATTCGCCGGGCGGGCATGCCCTTGGGCACGAGTCCGCCGGGGAAGGCAGCCGCGTCGTCGGCCTTGATGGCCGAAGCCTCGGTCCGCTTCTGCTTGGTCTCGCGGTCCTTGGCCCGCTGGTCGTTGAGTTCCCGCTCGGCCCGGACGTCCGACGGCACCGGGTTGGGCTCGAAGTCGTCGTAGGTCTGCTGAGGGATCTCGATGTTCGCGAGCATCTCGACGTTGGTCAGCAGTCCACCCTGCTCGGGCGTCACCAGCGTCCACGCGACACCCTCGCGACCGGCGCGGGCGGTCCGTCCGATGCGGTGGATGTAGACCTCGGGATCCTCGGGGATGTCGTAGTTGATGACGTGGCTGATGCCGTCGACATCGAGGCCGCGGGCGGCGAGATCGCTCGCCACCAGCACGCCCAGTTTCCCGCCTCGCAGTCGGTCCATGACCTGATTCCGCTTGGCCTGATACATGTCGCCGTGGATCGCGTGGGCGTCGATGCCCTTGCGATCGAGGAACTTCGTCACGTCGTCCACCGTGCGCTTGGTGCGGCAGAACACCACGGTCAGGGCTGGCTCCTCGTGCATGAGGAGGTGGTGGAGCATCTTCTTCTTGTCCCAGGGCTCGACCTTGATCCAGCTCTGGGCGACGCGGGAGACGGTGAGGCTCTTCTCGCTGGTGACGATCTTCTCGGGGTCCTTCATGTAGGACCGGGCGAGCTTCTCGATCTCGGGCGAGATCGTCGCGCTCACGAAGATCGTCTGCGGCCGCTGCGTCATCGCGCCGAGGATCTTCCGGATGTCGTCACGGAAGCCGATGTCGAGCATGCGGTCCACTTCGTCCAGCACCGCCATGCGGACCTGGTCGTAGGGGAGCATGCGGCGCTCGTGAAGATCCATCACGCGGCCGGGCGTGCCGACCACGATCTCCGGGCCCTTTTCGAGCTTGGGCGCCTGGGCGGTGATCCGCTGGCCGCCGTAGACCGGCACGATGTTGAGGGGGGTGTCGCGGCCGAGATCCTTGATCTCGCGGGCGACCTGGATGGCCAGCTCCCGGGTGGGCACCAGCACCAGCGCCGCGAAACGGTCTCCGGGCTTGATGGTCGCGAGCATCGGGAGGCCGAAGGCCGCGGTCTTCCCGGTGCCGGTCTTGGCCTGTCCGAGAACGTGTCGTCCGGCGATCGCCGGCGGAATCAACGCCGCCTGGATGCGCGTCGGATGCACGAATCCGCTCTTCTCGATGCCCTCCAGCACATCTGCGGGCAGGCCGAGATCGGCGAAGGTCTTGGAGGTGTCGAACGTGTCCTCGGCGGCGTGGGGCGTCGTCGCGGTCGTCGAATCGGTGGGGTCGGTGGCGTCGGCATCGGCGCCGGACGCAGTGGAGTCCGTCATGGTGCTCACGGGGAAGGGCTCGGGGCGGGGCGATTCGGCGACCCGCGGGATGATCTGAGCGAGGTGTTTTCGTCGATAGTATGCGAGGACGGGGTTCCGGCGTCGTCGGGACATCCTTCGGATCCGGGAATGAACCCGACATGACCGCCACCAGCACCATCCGACTCGATCTCGATGCCCTTGCGGGGAATCTCGAGGCCGTGGCGGCGCTGGGGTCGGCGGACGGCCGCCCCTTCGGACTCGATCGGCTCTGTGCGGTCGTCAAGGCCGACGGCTACGGCCTCGGAGCGGCCCGGATCGCGGCGGCGATGCACAGGATGGGCGTTCGGCGGTTCGCCGCCTACGGGGTGGACGAGGCGGTCGAGGTCGCCGATGCCGCCCCGCACGCCACGGTTCTCATCCTCCAGCCGGTGCGGTCGTTCGGCGCGGGCGGCGGGCTGCCCGGTCTCCTGTCCCGAGGTCGCCTGCACGCCACCGCCCATCAGGTCGCTCAGGTCGAGGATCTCGCCGGTGAGGCTGCCCGACTCGGCATCATCCTCCCCCTGCATCTGGAGATCGACACCGGCATGGGGCGGGGCGGCTGCGATCCGGACGAGGCGATGGAGGTTCTGGCCGCGATCGCCGAGGATCCCCGGCTTCGACTGGCGGGGCTCATGACCCATCTCCCCGACGCCGTGGGCGATCCCATGTCCGCGATCGAGCGAGGGCGTCGGTTCGAGCGATTCATCGAGGACGCGGGCGACCTCGTGCCCGCGGATGCCGTGCGTCACGTGGCCGCGACCGCCGGACTCGGCGGGGCGTCGCTTCGCTTCGATCAGGTCCGGGTGGGTCTGGCGTGGGTGGGCTACGGCGCCGAGGCGCTCGCCGGCCGCCCCGATCCGGTCGCCCTCCGGCCGATCGTCTCGTGGTGGTCTCGACTGGTGCAGGTTCGACGTCTCGCGGCGGGGCGGACCATCGGCTACGGCTGCACGGTGACGACCACTCGGGAGACCGTCGCCGGGCTGGTGCCGGTCGGCTATGCCGACGGGCTCCCGCCGACGCGGGGCGACGAGTCGCACCGCCTGATCGTCCACGGTCGGATGGGGCCGGTCGCGGTGCCGGTCCTCGGTCGCATGAACATGGACCAGTGCGTGGTCGATCTCACCGATGTCGGACCCTTCGACGAGGACGCCGCGGTCGAGATCCTCTCCAGCGATCCGGCGTCACCCGCCTCGCTCGATCGGGTGGCGTCCCGAGCGGCCGTCCTTCCGTATCAGATTCTGTGCGGCCTCTCGGCCCGCATCCCGCGGCTGCTGGTCGCGGGCAGCGGAGGGCGGGTCGAGAACGCTCCGGCCGCGACGGTGTCCCGGTTCGACTCGGGCTCGCGTCGCCTCGGCCACGGCTGATCGCACCCCCGGAGCGGCCGCGGCGCGGCGGCGCGGCTACGATGGCGGAATGGCGACGCCGACCTCCTTCTCTCCCTCCTCGCCGGCCCCAATCGTGCCCGACGAGATGCGACTCGGTGCCGTCTCGTACCTCAACACCCTGCCGCTGGTCTCCGGTCTGGATCGCGTCCCCGGCGTCCGGCTCGTCCCCGATGTCCCGGCTCGGCTGGCCGATCGTCTGGTCGCGGGCGAGACCGATCTCTCCCTCTGCTCGGTGATCGACCACCAGCGATCCGAGGCGCCGTTGGAACTGGTGCCGGTCGGGCAGATCGGCTGCGAGGGTGCGACCCGGACGGTCACACTGGTCTCGCGGATCGCGATCGATCGGCTCGCCGAGGTCGCCTGCGACGTCGAGAGCCACACCTCGGTGGCCCTGCTCCGCGTGATCCTCGCCGAGCGGTACGGCGTTCGTCCAAGCTTCGTCCCGTTCACCGAGGGCGACGCGATGCCCGACGCGGTGCTGCTCATCGGCGACAAGGTCGCGCGACTCGCCCCCGATCCGTCGTCGCACCCGCATCGGCTCGACCTCGGCATCGAGTGGCTCGAACTCACGGGGCTTCCGTTCGTCTTCGCGACCTGGTTCCGACGGGCGGAGCCGCTCGACGACGAGGCGATCGGTCGAACCGAGCGGCTGGCCACGCTGGTCGATCACGCGCGTCGTCGCAATCGGACGCTGGTACCGACGATCGCCCGC
>JAUIHC010000207.1 GCA_030432455.1 Phycisphaerae bacterium
AATGGGTGGACTTCGACGGCCAGTCGGCGTTCCTCGACGAACTGCGGCGTCGGGCTCGTCGCCCCGAGGAGATCGAGCTCATGGCCCTCGACGAGACCGGCGCGCCGCACGAGCACCTCGGCTTCGGGCGACGCACGAACGAGGTGAAGAACCGGGAACTGGAGTTCCTGAGCCGTCATCTGGCCGGATGACGCCGCGGGCCCGTCCGGCCCCTACTGCACGGGCGACTCGCCCCGCCAGATCCGCGTGCCGTTGCCGCTGGCGACGATCGACCGGATGAACGCCTCGTATCCCTGCTTGAACCGCGGGTAGTCCTGATCGAAGTACACCGAGATGAGGGCCCGGCCCGCGTCCGGTCCGAGCAGGCGGCCTCGACGCCCGGCGGAACGATCGGCGTCGTAGAGGGTGGTGGCGATGTGACCGTGGGCCGCATCCGACACGAGCCTCGCGAGGCCGGGGCGATACCGCCCCGACTCGCCCTCCATCAGATAGTGCACGAAGGCCCAGACCTGCGCGTAGTAGGTCAGCAGCGATCGCTCACCCTCGCCCACGAACCTCTGCGGCGGCTGGGTCACCAGACGGTCGAGATCGATGAGTCGGTCGCGATTCACCGCGGACCGAAGCTGGCCGTAACGCTCGAAGTTGTGCCAGGGCAGGAATCGAGGGCCGTTCTCCGTCCGCCGGAACGAATGCCCCTCCGCGTAGGCGGCGAGCCCCTCCTCCAGAAACGCGGGGAGCGGATGCCGGAACACGGTCTGGGTGTACTGATGCCAGCCCTCATGGGCCACCATGCAGAGCGTGTCGTAGCGACCGATGTCCCAGAGCACGCTCTCGGCATCGATGGTGTACCCGCCGCGCTCGATCGCCAGATAGGTGCCCGCCGAGGTTCCGAGCCGCCACCGGGTCCACGCCGCCCACTCCGGGCGTGACTCGAAGACGAACGTGCTCATCCGCTCGCCCGGGGCCGGCAGGGGATCGACGCCGGCAGGCTCGGTGATCATCGTTCGATAGTGATCGAGGGTCGCGGCGGTGAACTCGGGAAGAGCGTTGTGGAGCCGGCCCTCGGTCAGGGTCAGGTGCAGCAGATGGGTCGGCGTGGTGACGAGTTCGCCCTCGTATCCGCCGAACGACCAGGGTTCGCTTCGAACCGGTTCCGGGTGCTCGAGATCCCGGGAGAGCGGTGCGTCGAGGGTCGAAGAAATGCCCCCTCGGGCGGCGGGCTGCGGATCGACGCGGGGTGAACAGCCGACCACGAGCAGGGCCGCTCCCAGCCCGAATCGAACGACCGTCGATCGTGATCGGCCGTCTCCTCGACGCTGGGTGGGCATCCGCATGTCGCGATGGTAGCACGGGCGGCGGCCTCGCCGCCGCCGCGCGGGAGGCGGCGGTCAGGACAGGGCGGCGAGGCCCTCCTCCGCCGCGGCGAGGTCGGCCTCCGCGGCGGCGAGCATCCGTCGGGTCTCCTCGACGAGTTCGGGCTTGGCGTTGTTGACATACCCGGGGTTGGCGAGTCGTCCCTGGAATCCGGAGACCTGCTTCCGCTTGGCCTCGATCGTCTTGCGGAGCCGGTCGCGCTCCTGTTCGAGATCGACCTCGTCGACCAGATTCGAGACGAGCACCCGTCCACCCTCGAAGGGCAGGGGCAGCGCCCCGGTCGGCGCGTCGGTGTCGGGCCCGACCGACCCGAGGCCCGCGAGCGTCTCGACCGCACCGTCCGCCTGCGTTACCAGCGCCATCACCGCGGCCGGAACATGCAGGTCGATGCGGCGCTTCGGCGAGACCTGTCGTTCACCCCGAAGATTCCGGATCGCGGCGACCAGCGCCTGCACCCGCTCGAACGCGGTCTCCGCCTCGGCATCGACGAGGGCGTCGCTCGCCTGCGGCCATCCCGCGATCACGCAGCGATCCGCCGGCGGCAGGACCAGCCCGTCGACCCCCGCCCCGCCGTCGGCGTCCCGGAAGCCGTCGAGCCGATGCAGATGCGGCCAGAGCGTCTCGGTGACGAACGGGCAGACCGGATGCAGCATCCGCAGCAGCGCGTCGAGCACCGCGTGCAGTCGCCGCTGCTGGTCGAGACGCCCCCGCACCGTCGGCTTGACCGCCTCGAGGTACCAGTCGCAGAAGTCACGCCAGACGAGGTCGTACATCGCGTCGGCGTAGCGGTTGAACTGGTACGACGCGAGGGCGTCCTCGACCTCGCGGAGCGTCCTCGCCACACGGGCGACGATCCACCGGTCGGCAAGCGTCGGGGCGTCGTCGGTCGGGCCCGCCGCGGTCTCGAGGTTTCCGAGGGCGAAGCGGGTCGCGTTCCAGAGCTTGTTGCAGAAGTTGCGGCCGACGTCGAAGCGGCTCGACGTGTTGCGGGCGAGCGGCCGATCGTCGCTCGCCTCGACCTCGCCCACCGCCACGCCGTAGGCGCTGACCATCTCTCGGGACGGATCCTTCGGCGACTTCTGGATCGGCGCCGCCACGAGATGCCCCGAGGTGTTCCGCACGAACGCGGGCGTGAACGTCTCGCCGGTGTGCGGGCAGACGAGATCGACCGGCATGCGGACGTCCTGACTGCCGGTCGCCATCTGGGCGAGCGTGAACCGCATCGCATCCGAGCCGTGGCTCTGGATGATGTCGCGGGGATCGACGCCGTTGCCGAGACTCTTGGACATCTTCTGACCGTGACCGTCCTGGATCATCGCGTGGATGAAGACGTGCCGGAACGGAAGTCGTCCGAGGAAGTGCCGGTTGAACATCACCATCCGGCTCACCCAAAGGGTGATGATCTCGCGGGCGGTGCAGAGCACATCTCCGGGGTTGAACGCGTCGAGCAGTGCGGCGCCCTCGGGCACCTCGTCGGGAAACGCGGCGGCGTCGGGCCAGCCCATCGTCGAGAGCGGCCAGAGCGCGCTGGAGAACCAGGTGTCCAGCACGTCGGGATCCTGCGCGAAGCCCGCGGCCTCCAGCCCGGATCGCAGCGACGCCTCGGCCTCCTCCCCGCCGATCGCGTCGGGCCGCGGCAGACACACCGACTCCTCGATCGAGCCGTCGGGCAGGCGCCGCACCCGGTGCGCCGCCCCGCGTCCGGTCCAGTCGCTCTGGATCGCGATCATCTCGTCGCCGACGGCGGCGCTGCCCACGGAATCGGGCGCGTCCGCCGCGGCGATCGTGCGGGACCACACCGGGATGCGATGCCCCCACCACAGCTGCCGAGAGATGCACCAGTCGCGGATGTTCTCGTGCCAGTTCTGAAAGGTCTTCGCGTAGCGGTCGGGGAAGAACCGCAGACCGCCGTCGCCATCCATCGCCGGACCGCTCGGCCCCTCGCCCTCCCGCTGCCCGTCGTCCATCGACCGCAGGGCCGAACCCGCGAGCCGGTCGTCGGTGACCCGCACGTACCACTGGTCGGAGAGGTACGGCTCGATCGGCACGTGGCTCCGATAGGAATGTCCGACCGCGTGCTCGTGCTCGCGGACATCCTCGAGCAAGTCGTGCTCCTTGAACCACGCGACGATCGCCTTGCGGGCGTCCTCGCGGCTCAGCCCCACGAACGCCCGCGCCTCCTCGGAGACGTCGTCCCAGCCATGGGCGTCGGAGATCGTCCCGTCCGGAGCCATGACGTTGATCGCCGCGAGTTCGTGCCGCAGTCCGATCTCCCAGTCGTTGGGATCGTGGGCGGGCGTGACCTTGAGGAAGCCGGTGGCGAGGGCGGCCTTGGGATCGTTGATCGCCTCGGCCCCGAGCCCGAGTTCCTCCGCGATCGCGGCGGGGAGCACGACATAGTCGTCTTCGACGATCGGGATCACCCGCCCGGTGATCGGCAGACGCACCGAGCGACCCCGCAGGGCCGCCGCCCGCGGATCACGCGGATTCACCGCGACCGCGGTGTCGCCGAGCATCGTCTCGGGGCGGGTGGTCGCGACGGTGATCGAGCCGTCGCCGTCCGCGAGCGGGTACTGCAGGTACCACATGTGCCCGGGAACGGTCCGCATCTCGACCTCGTCGTCGGCGAGCGCCGTCCGGGTCGCGGGATCCCAGTTCACCAGCCGCTTGCCGCGATAGACGAGTCCGTCCTCGAAGAGTCGGAAGAACGCCTCGCGGACCGCGGCGGCGCAGACCGGATCCATGGTGAACCGCGTCCGCTCGAAGTCGCAGGAGCAGCCCATCTCCTCCAGCTGCCCGAGGATCGTCGTCTCGTACTCGTCCTTCCACGCCTGCACCTGCTCGACGAACGCCTCGCGGGAGAAGTCGGTCCGTCGCCTTCCCTGCCTGAGAAGCCGCTTCTCGACCACGGTCTGGGTCGCGATGCCGGCGTGGTCGGTGCCCGGCATCCAGAGGGCGTGGTCGCCGCGCATGCGGTGATGCCGGACGAGCACGTCCTGCAGGGTGTTGTTGAACGCGTGCCCGAGGTGCAGCGCCGCGGTCACGTTCGGCGGAGGAATCAGAATCCCGTAGCGCGGATCGCCCTCCTCGCCGGGCACGCCGTGGAAGTCCCGATGGGCGGTCCAGGCCGCGCGGACGCCGGGCTCGCTGTCGTGCGGCGAGTAGGATCTGGGAAGCCCCTCGGTGGTCGAGACGGCACGATTCTGATCGGTGGCGGACATGATCGGGCCATTCTACGGAACCCGCGGCATCGCACCGGCGCGTCGTTCGCGTCCCTCACTGCTGTCCGCGGCGATCCTGCTGACCGGCGGTCTCCTCGGCTGCGGGGACGACCGGGATCCCGCGGCGTCGGACGCGCGGTCGTCGTCCGCGTCGCCTCCGCTGCCGACGATCAACGCCGCCGATCGCGACGCCTCGCTCGACGCGATCGACCGCTGGCTGCAGGCGGGTCGTCCCGACAACGCGGCATCGATCGCCCGGACGCTCGTGGACCGCCTGCCCGCCGACCGTCATGCACAGGCCGCGCTCGGGCGGGTGCTGCTTGCCCGAAGCGGCGAACTCCGCGAATCGGTCGGGCCGGCAGCCGCCGCCTCGGTCGCGGCCGAGGCCGCCGACGCCCTGCGGAAGGCGGTCGACCTCGCCCCGGCCGAGGACGCCCCCGCCGTCGAGGCCCGCCGCTCCCTCGGGCTCGCCCTCGAATCGGCGGGAAGGGACTCCGACGCCGTGTCGGTCTATCGAGACGGCGCCGACGACCCCGTCTGCCGGCTCTACCTCGGACTCGCCCTGCTCCGGCTCGACGCCGTGGACGAGGCGGCCGAGATTCTGGAGGCCCTCGCAGCGGCCCGCCCGGACGACTCGCTGGTCCGAGCCGCGGTGGCCGAGGCGCTGCTTCGACAGAGCCGCGTCGAGCTGGCGATCGCGGCGGCGGCCGAGGCGGTGCGACTCGACCCGACCTCGTGGCCGATCCGGGTGCGCCGCGCCTCGATCCTCCGTCGGGCGGGCGATCCCCGCGCCGCGATCGAATCTCTCCTCGCCCTCGACGACGACTCGCGGGGACATCGTTCGGTGGCCGAGGAGATCGCGGCCGCGTACCACGCCCTCGACCGGCCGGCTCGGGCGGCGGAGATCTGGGCGGAACGGGCTCGCGCGACGCCCGAGGATCTCGATGCCGCGCTGGCGGCGGCGGTGGCGTTCCAGACGGCCGGGGACGACGATCGAGCCGAGACGTGGCTGGAGATCGCCACCCTTGCGGCACCGAACGATCCACGCGTTCCGGAGACGCGTCGCCGCATCGCCGACCTGCGTGCAACCAGAACCGATCCGGTTCGCTAGGTCGTGTTTGACGGATCGGCGTCAGACCCGAGAGGTTCGGAGGCGGCCTCCAGCGAGGAGGGCGAAGCAGGCGATTCCGCTGAGAATCGTCGATGCAGCCCGACGATGCGGGTGGTC
>JAUIHC010000208.1 GCA_030432455.1 Phycisphaerae bacterium
GCGGAACTGGGCGATGGAGCATCTCGTCTTCGATGCCCCGTGGACGCTCATCCTCGATGCCGACGAGGTGATCACCGAGGACCTGAAGGCCCGCATCCTCGAGATCGTCGAGCAGGACCCCGACACGGTCGTGGAGAACGGGTTCTTCATCAACCGCCTGACCTACTTCGTCGGAAGTCCCATCCGACACTGCGGGTACTTCCCCTCCTACAACCTCCGACTCTTCAAGACCGGACGCGGTCGATATGAGACCCGGGAGGTCCACGAGCATCTCGATCTCGAAGGTCCGATCGGACGGGTCGAGACGCCGATGCTTCACGACGATCGCCGCGGGCTCGAGCACTACATCGCCAAGCACAACCGCTACTCGACGCTGGAGGCGAGGGCACTGCTCCGCGAGCTCGAGGCCCCCGCGGCGGATCCCGACCATCTCGATCCGAGTGCCCGGCGCCGCCGCTGGGCGAAGCGGAACATCCTGCCGAAGGTGCCGTTCCCCGGACTGCTCCGCTTCATCTACATGTACGTCTTCCGGCTCGGCTTCCTCGACGGCACCACCGGGCTGCAGTTCTGCCGGTTCATCGGTGCGTACGACGACTTCGTGGCGATGAAGCTCAAGGCCCTCCGTCGCGGCATCGATCCGGCCCCCGAACTGCCGGGCGGTCTGGCCGACCAGGTCGGCTATCGCGTGCTCGGCGACGGCGACGACGACGCCGCGAGCCAGCGGCAGATGCAGCCGGAGAGCAGTCCGTGGAGCTTCCGCGAGAAGGTCGGACGGGCGCTCTGGATGGTGGTCGGCCGCCCGATCTTCCGGGCCACGTTCCACAACTGGTACGGCACCCGTCGTTTCATCCTGCGACGCTTCGGGGCGAAGATCGGTCCCGACGTCTCGATCAGGCCGACCGCGCACATCGAGGTTCCGTGGATGCTGGAGATCGCCAAGGGGGCGACCGTCGGCGACCACGCGATCCTCTACAGCCTCGGACCGATCCGCATCGGGGCCCGATCGATCATCAGCCAGTACGCCCATCTCTGCGCCGGCACGCACGACTACGCCGACCACACCTTTCGACTCATCCGCTCGCCGATCACGATCGGCGAGGACGTCTGGGTCGGCGCGGACGCGTTCATCGGGCCCGGGGTCGAAGTCGGTGATCTGGCGGTGCTCGGCGCCCGATCGAGCGCCTACAGGAGCCTCGCCGCAGGTCGGATCCACGTCGGCAATCCCGCCCGCGATCTCAAGGCTCGGGAACTGCTGTGACCGGGATCGACTTCCAGTCGCGGGAACCGCTGCCCGAAGGCGGTGTGACGAGCCTCGCCCGGGTGCTCTGGAGAATGGTTCAGGCGACGCTCTTCCGGTGGTCACCGGTCGGATGCCACGCGTGGCGGCGGTGGATCCTGCGACGGTTCGGCGCCCGGGTCGGACGGGCGGTCCGCGTTCATCCGTCGGTCAGGATCCAGCGGCCGTGGCGATTGGTGCTCGAGGACGATGTCTGCGTCGAAGCCCGGGCGATTCTCAACGCCGCGGGAGGCCTGCACATCGGGGCCCGCACCCTCGTCTCGCAGGACGCCCACCTCTGCACCACCAACCACGACTACCGCGATCGATCCATGGGCTTCCTCGCCTGCCCGGCGGTGATCGGCCGCGACTGCTGGATCGCCACCGATGCCTTCGTCGGTCCGAACACCCGCATCGGCGACGGATCGATGCTCGCCGCCCGCTCGACCGCGTTCGGTGACCTGCCGGGCGGCATGGTCCTCGTCGGCGAGCCGGCGCGACCCCGACGACCCCGGCCGGGGTCCTCGCCTCCCCCCACGGCCCCCAACCTCGACGACCTCGACGCCTCGACATGACTCCGTCCCAGCGCCTTCTGCTCAAGCAACTCGTCTGGCGAGCCGCCGCCATCTCGCCATCGGACGGCATCGTCTCGACCCCGCCGGATGCCGACGCGTGCCTCACCTGGCCGATGGTCGAGGACCGGGTCCGGCGACTCGCCGCCGCCCTTCGCGATCTCGGCGTCGATCCCGGGGACCCGGTCGCGACGCTGGCCTTCAACGATCACCGGCATCTGGACGCGTATCTGGCGGTGCCGTGTCTCGGGGCCGTCCTCCATCCCGTGAACGTCCGATGGCGGGACGACGAGATCGTGCCGGTCCTTCAGCAGACCCGTGACCGGATCGTGTTCGCGGACGCGACCCTCGCCTCGCGGATGCCGGTCATTCTGAGCCGTTGCCCATGGATCGAGACCGTGATCGGACTCGGACCGTGGAGCGACGCGGAGCGGGCCTCGATCGGCGCCGTCGCCTTCCACGATCACGACGAGCTCGTCGCGTCCGGCGAACCGCTCGATGCGTGGCCCGACCTCGACGAGCGGGCCCCGATGGCGTTCTGCTCGACCAGCGGCACCACCGGCGGTCCCAAGACCGTGGCCTACACGCATCGCTCGACATGCCTCCAGACGATGGCGCTCGGACTGACCGACTGCATGCGACTCTCCGGTCGCGACACGGTCCTCGCGATCGTGCCGATGTTCCACGCCCTCGGCTGGTGCCTTCCGTATGCGACCGCGATGCTCGGATCGCGTCTGGTGCTCCCCCATCGCGACCTCGCCCCGGAACGCATCCTCGACCTCGTCTCGAACCACGGCGTCACGACCGCCGCCGCGGTCCCCACGATCTGGAGCGGCGTGCTCGCGGCGCTCGACGCGCATCCGGGCCGATGGAACGTGGAGACGCTCGACCGGATCGTCTCCGGAGGCGCCGCCCCCACCACCGCGATGATCCGCGGCTTCCGGGACCGGCACGGCATCGAGGTGATCCACTCCTGGGGCATGACGGAGATCAACCCCGTCGGCACGATGTCGCCCGAGGCGACCACCCGCGAGGAGGCGATGATGTCCCCGGACGACCGACTCGGGCACCAGACCGTCGCGGGGCGTCCCCTGCCCGGCCTGTCGCTCCATCTCGAGGACGACGAGGGCCGCGCGGTTCCGCACGACGGCACGAGCACCGGGCGACTGCTGGTCTCGGGCTGGTGGGTGGCCGAGGGCTACCTGCACGACCACGCCGAGTCGCCGCGGTTCCGCGACGACGGCCGACTGGAGACCGGCGACGTCGCCTCGATCGACGACCGCGGGCGTCTTCGCATCCGCGACCGCGAGAAGGATCTCGTGAAGTCCGGCGGCGAGTGGATCCCGAGTCTGGAACTCGATCGGGCGATCGGAGACCTGCCCGAGGTCGCCGCCGCCGCGGTGGTCGCGCGTCCCGACGATCGCTGGGGCGAACGCCCCGTCGTGGTGGTGGTCACCGCCCCGGCGCACGAGACGCTCACGATCGATCGCCTTCGAACGGTCCTCGCCGATCGCTTCCAGTCGTGGCAGATCCCCGATGCGGTGTTCGAGATCGACGAGATGCCGCTCACCTCGACGGGCAAGATCGACAAGAAGACAGTGCGATCGATGGTGGCGGCGTCGGACTGAACCCGATCGCCCGCGACCCGCGAATCTGCGAGAATCCCCGCGCCGGCTCCGCCTTCCCGCCCGGCCCGGATCCTCGCCGTGACCTCGCCGCCCGACAGCACCATCCCGCCTCGCCGTCTCTTTCGAGGCATGTGGGATCTCATGGCCGGCGATCGGTTGCGGTACGGCGCGGCGCTCGGCGCGCTGCTCGTCGCGGCGGCCCTGCTCTACCTGGTGCCGCTCGTCCCGCAGGCGGTGATGGACGTCGTCTTCCTGAACCAACCCGAGCGATCGTCGGCGACGTCCCGGGCGGTGATCGAGCTCCTCGGCGGCCCCGACGCGGTGACCGACCAGCCGTGGCGACCGATCCCGCTCATCGCGGTCATCGCCCTCGCGGCGGGGGCGTGCACCTACGTCCGGCAACGATGGTCCGCGATCGCGAGCCAGAACGTCGCCAAGCGGATCCGGGATCGCCTGCAGGATCGAATCCAGCGGCTCGACATGCGGGCGTACGACGGACTCGATCGCGGTGATCTCCTGCAGCGGTGCACGAGCGACGTGGACACCGCCCAGACGTTCCTGTCGATGCAGGTGGTCGAGGTCGGGCGGGCGATCGTCATGCTCGCGGTCGCGATCCCGCTCATGTTCGCCCTCGATCACCGGATGGGCGTCGCCGCGGTGTGGCTCCTGCCGCTGATCGTCGGCTTCTCCTTCTTCTACTTCCGTCGCGTGCGGGCGATGTTCCGCGAGAAGGACGAGGCGGAGGGCCGGCTGACCGCGGCGGTGACCGACAACCTCGTCGGCATCCGGGTGGTCCGTGCGTTCAACCGACAGTCGTTCGAGATCGAACGGTTCCGCCCCCGCAACGACGAGCATCGCCGGCTCGACGCGGCGCTCTACCGGGTCTTCGCCTCGTTCTGGGCGACGAGCGATCTCCTGTGCTTCATGCAGCAGGCGTCGGTCGTGATGGTCGGCGCGTGGCTCCTCGCGACCGACCGCATCCTCGTCGGCGAGTTCTACTTCTTCTTCGCTGCGGTCGGCCTCTACCTCTGGCCGGTCCGCATGGCGGGCCGCATCGTCGCGGAGTTCGGCAAGGCGACGGTCGCGATCGACCGCATCGAGGAGATCCTCGCCCTGCCGATCGAATCCGACGACGACGCCCCGACCGACGCCGCCCCGACCGCGTCGTCGGACGGCTCGATCGTCTTCCGCGGCGTGTCCTTCGCCTACACCGCCGACACGCCGGTCCTCCGCGAGATCGATCTCGCGATCGCAGACGGGGAGGCGGTCGCGATCGTCGGGCCGTCGGGATGCGGAAAGTCCACGCTGGTGCAGCTGCTGCTTCGATTCCACGATCCCGACGCCGGGTCGATCGAACTCGGCGGCATCGACGTGCGACGCCTTCCGCGACGAACGCTTCGAACCCGGGTGGCGACCGTGCTCCAGCAGCCGTTTCTCTTCAGCCGCTCGATCCGCGAGAACATCCTGCTCGCCGATCCCGGGGCCGATCGCGGCAGCATCGAGATCGCCACCAACGAGGCGTGCATCCACGAGTCGATCATGCGATTCGACGCCGGCTACGAGACCATGGTCGGCGAGCGCGGCGTCACGCTCTCGGGCGGCCAGCGACAGCGGATCGCGATCGCCCAGGCGCTGCTGCAGGATCCCGCGGTGCTGGTGCTCGACGACGCCCTCTCCGCGGTGGACACCGGCACCGAGCGGACGATCCTCGAGGCGATCCGCTCGCGGCGCGGCCGCCACACGACCCTCGTCATCGCCCACCGCCTCTCGACGCTCCAGGAGGCCGATCGCATCGTGGTCATGACCGCCGACGGCCGCATCGATGCGATCGGCACCCACCCGGAGCTTCTCGGCAGACCCGGGCTCTACCGCCGACTCTGGGACATCCAGCGCGATCTCGAATCGGAGTCCTCGGCGTCCGAGGAACCCGCCCCGGGGGCGACGCCATGAGCGCCGAGATCGAACTCGAGGAGGACCTCGCCGTCCGCCGCGTGGACTGGCGGCTCTGGGGCCGCATCGTCGGCCACCTCCGCCCCCATCCCCGGGCGGTGGCGGTGATGATCGGCGGCGGAACGATCCTCGCCGCGATCGAGGTGGCCCTTCCGCTGGTGACCGCCCGGATCATCGACCTCGCCAGCGGTGCAGACGGTCCCGGGAGTGCCGACGCGATCCCGGGATGGGGGGTGCTCTACGGCGCCATGCTCGCCGCGTTCGCCCTTCTCGTCTTCCTGTTCATCCGCGCCGCGGGGACGCTGGCGACCGGCGTCGCCTTCGATCTGCGGACCGCGTGCTTCGAGCGCCTGCAGTCGCTTCCCTTCGCCTACTTCGACGTGCGGTCCACGGGCT
>JAUIHC010000209.1 GCA_030432455.1 Phycisphaerae bacterium
CCGACCGTCGCCTCGCCGTCGAAGGTGGCGTTCGCGATCCAGGTCGCGGGATCGGCCGGATCGGCGGTTCGGTCGGAGTCCGCGGAGACCTCGAGGAGGCCGTCGATCGTGGAGGTGCCGCCGATCGAGAGATTCACGCCCGTCGCGGCGGTGGACTCGCCGGTGATCCGCAGGATCGAGTTCCCGTTCATCGAGAAGTCGCCGTCCGCGGACAGGGTCGAGGTGTTCTGGATGATCAGCCTCGCCGCGGAGGTCGCCCCGGACACGAGATCGAGCCCGCCACCGGGATCGGTCGTCACATCCGCGTTCTCCAGGTACGCGGTCGCCTGGGTGACGAGGAAGCCGGAGATGCCGTCCACGGAGGCGCGGATGGTGTCGTCCACATCGTCGCCGTCGAGGTCGAACTCGAAGGTGCCGAGTCGGTGCACGCCCTCGTTCTTGATCTCCCAGGTGCCGTCGATCGTCGACTGGCCGTTGTAGCGGGTCTCGCCCTGCGCCCACCAGACCGACAGGTCGCCGGTGCTGGTGTCCTGGAACTCGCCGGCGAAGACGCCGTTCCGCACCACCACCGTCGCATCATGGGTGGTGTCGAGCGTGATCGCGGCGGTCGAGGGACCGGCGGTCGCGACCGTGGTGTCGTTCAGTTCCTGGAAGAGGAAGTTGTTGGTGGTCAGACCGCCGGCGGGGTCGATGGTCCCGAGCAGAATCTCGCTCCCATCGCCGAGGCTCAGGCCGATGCCGCCGGACTCGTTGCCGCCGGAACCGCCACCCGAGAAGGTGAGGGTCGAGGCGTCGGCGACCTCGATGGTGCCGGTGAAGCTTCGAAGGGCGTCGTTGGAGATGCTGACGTCGTCGGCGCCGTCGGTGGTCACGAGAATCGTGGTGTCACCATCGCCGAGGATGGCGCCGGTGATCGCCACCGTCGCGTCACCCGCGCCGGTGGTGTCGATGTGCCAGTTGGGGTTCTCGCCGGAATCGGGGTCGTTGGGGTCGATGAGCGTGGTGCCGCCGAGCGTCGTCCGCCCGGACCAGTTCACGGTCGCATCGCCGCCCACGAGCAGGGTGAACGAATCCGACAGCGCGATGTCGCCCGAGATCCCGAGCGTGCCGCTGCTCAGCACCGAGAGGGTGGCGTTGGCCTGCGTGAACTCCAGATCGCCCGCGATGTCGGCGGTGGAATCGCCGCCGAGATCGAAGGTGAACGTCTGGACGTTCACCTGCATCTCCGCGATCGCCATGACCGAGTCGTTCAGGAGGGCGAAGGTGTAGGCGCTGCCGTCGGCGTTGTCGGGATCCTCCGGATCGATCACCAGACCCGCATTGAACGCGATGGTCGCAGTGTCGAAGGTCGCGGTGGCGTTGGGATCGGCATCGACCGCGGTGAAGGTGGCGTCACCGGCGAACGCGAATCGATCATCGCCGACCACGGCGCCCAGGAAGGTCTGGTTGCCGGTGCCCGAGAAGGTGTCGTTGAAGTTGAATCCGCCCGCGCCCGTTCCCTGCCAGGTCGTCCCGTCGGCCGAGGTCACGGCGCCGTTGAAGTTCACGAAGCCGTCGTTGGCGAGAATGACTCCGCCGCCCTGGGCGTCGAAGGCTCCGTTGAAGGTCACCGAGCCGTCGGCGAGATTGAAGGTCAGGCCGCCGAGGGCGGTGACGTCGATCTCGAAGTCGAACGATCCGCTGCCCGGATCGATGGTCGCCCCGATCGCGAAGGTGAAGCTTCCGCCGTCGTTCGCGAAGGTGATGTCGGCGTTGTCGGCGGTGTTGTCGAGGCCGCCGATTCCGGTGATGTCGCCGCCGATCAGGATCTCGAACGGATCCGAGTCGGGCAGATCGAAGATGATCGTGTTGCCGCCGAAGTCGTCGCCCGGATAGACGCCGCCCCAGTTGTTCACATCGTTGAAGCCCGATCCGGTGCCGGCGCCGCCGTCGAAGGTGTCCTGGGCCTGAGCGGCTCCGAAGACGCCCCCGACGACCGCGAGCACCGCGGCGACCCGGAGACCGGGACGGGGACGGGGTCCGCTCTCGAGGAAGGCCGCGGTGGCCGGATCGGAGTTCTGGAGACGGTCGTCCGGCGACGAGACGCTGGAAGGCATGCTGGCTTCCCCTGGGGGTGCGAGCGACCGAAGTCGTCCGCTCTTCGGAAGAGACACGGAATCCGGGTTCGGCACCGCGCGAAGCCCGCGCGGCGTCGGAGGTTCATCGGCCGAGCGGCAAGGCGATCCGCACGATTCCTGACCGATTCGGAGCGGGTCTTCCCGGACCGACGCGCACCGACAGCCAGACCGGCCATCCCGACTGGACATCGACGACCTCGAGTCGCAGCCGCTCCCCCGGACGACCGCAGGAATGCGCAGATCATGCGCATTCAAGGCCGGCACGCCCCCGGGAGAACGGGGTCACTTCACCTGCGACAGCGCGATCGGGCCCCGCTCGCGGGCGGAGAGGACCGCCGCCTCGAGGACCCGCTGGGTCTCGAAGGCGTCGGCGAAGTCCGGCATCGGCACCTCGGGCTCCCCGCCGCCGAGCATGTTCACGATGTCGGCGACCTCGCTGACGAAGCCGTGCTCGTAGCCCAGCCCGTGGGCGGCGGGCCAGTAGGCGTGCACATACGGATGATGCTCCGCCTCGGTGCACATGATCCGGCTCCAGCCCCGCAGCCCGGGTTCGATCGTGTGATCCCACCACTGGAGCTCGTTCATCCGCTCGAAGTCGAATCGGATCGAGCCCTTGTCACCGTTGAGCTCGATCATGTTGCGGTTGAGATTGCCGGTGGCGAGACGACTCGCCTCGAAGCTCGCGACCGCCCCGCCCTTGAAGCGGGCGAGGAAGAGGACCGCGTCGTCCACGGTCGAGCGTCCCATCTTCGGTGCGGCCTTGCCCTTGGACCGACCCGCCCCACCCTTGATGGCGACCCGGGCCTCCTCGACGATCCGACGGCGGGTGACGAAGGTCTCCTCGACCGCCCCGACCACCTCGGTCACCTCGTCCCCGGTCAGGAACCGGGCGAGATCGATGATGTGGGCGTTGAGATCGCCGTGGGCTCCCGACCCCGCCTGCTTCGAGTCGAACCGCCACACGAGCGGGGTGTCGGGATGGCCCCAGTCCTGAAGATAGTTCGCCCGTACATGGTGGATCGTGCCGAGCCGCCCCTTCGCCACCAGCTGGTGCGCGAAGGCGAGGGCGGGCACCCGCCGGTAGTTGAACCACACGAACGACCGCACACCCTTCCTCTTCGCCTTCGCCGCGGCGTCACGCATCGCCCGGGCATCGTCGAGCGTGCCCGCGAGCGGCTTCTCGCACGAGACATGCTTGCCCGCGTCCAGCGCCGCGATCGACATCTCGGCGTGCAGGTGGTTCGGCGTGCAGACATCCACGAGATCGATGTCCGCGCTCGCGACGATCTCCCGCCAGTCGGTGGTGCTCGTCCGCCATCCCCACTGCTCGGCGAATCGACAGGTCTGCTGCCCGTTCCGCCCGCTCGCGGCCTCCATGACGACCGGTCGGCGGAGGTCGAAGAAGTGCGGTGCGTTCGCCCACGCGTTCGAGTGGGCCCGTCCCATGAAGCTCGTGCCGATGATGCCGACCCGGAGCGGAGCCGACTTGGACGCCGAGCGGGTGGACCGGGATGCGGACTTCGACGACTTCTTCGACGCGGACTTGGCCATGGTCGGGGTTCCCTGATCTCGGGTGGCTTGTGCTTCTGGTGACGGGGGACGCCGTGGTCGGAACCGGGCGTCCGAGGCGGACCGGTATCCTACAGATCGCGTCGCGCACCGCCGAAACCCGGCGACCGCGGCCGACGGAGCCCCCGCATGCAGACTTCCGAATCGTCGACGGCCGCCGCCGTCGAGTCGCGGCTCGCCTCGCTCGAGACGGCACTGAGACAGGAACGATGCCGACGCCGGCGGCTTGAACGAGTCGTGACCGCCGCCGGTCTCGTCGTCGCGGTGCTCGGCGCTCTGGCCGCGGGCCGGGCGTCGTCGGTGGTGGAGGTCGTGCAGACCCGCCGCCTGGAGGTGCTCGACCAGAGCGACCGGGTGGTGCTCGTCGCCACCGCCGCCCGACACGGCGGGCGGGTGGACATCTGGGACGACGCCCAGGCCAACGTCGCCCGGCTGGGAGCCAACGGCGTCGGCGGCGATCTCTCGCTGTTCGACCGCCGCGGCCACCGATCGTTCTCCGCCTTCAGCGCTGCCGACGCGGGTCGCCTGGAGATCTCCGGGGCGGACGGCGTTCCGGCGGTGATCGCCACCGCCGACCGTCGCGGCGGACGCGTCGCCGCGGTCGATGGCGACGGACGCGAACTCGCCCGCCTCGCCGGCGACGGCGAGATCGGCGTGGTGGCCGCCGGGGTCGCGAATCGAGATCTGGTCGTCCTCGACGCGACCGGACCGGGGGGCCGGATGACCGTGCGTCCAGCCGAGGGCGAAGGCGGCGCGATCCTCGAGGGCCGTGGCGTCCTTCGTCTGGACCGCGGCGCTCGCCGTCTCGTACGACTGGCGGCGGACGAGTCGGGCGGCACGATGCAACTGACCGACGACGACGGACGACCGCGGATCGATGTCACCGCCAACGACACCGGCGGCCTGCTGGAGGTCCGCGACGACCGCGGAACACCGCTGGTCGCGGTCGGCATCGGGGCGACCGGCAGTGGGGTCCGGGTTCGCAACGCCGAAGGCGTCGGGGTCGCGGCGATGGGTGTGGACGCCGGGAGTGGCGGCGGGATCGCGATCGCCGCGAAGGACGGCACCCGGGTCGGCGGACTCGGCGTCGGGGAGACGGGCGGCCGATTCACCCTCGCCGGACTCGACGGCCGCGCCTTGATCGACGCGGGCGGCGACGGCGACGGCGGGCGGATCGAGGTCCGCGACGCCGAGGAACGCACCGTCGCCACGATCGCGGGTGCGGGAAACGGAGGCCGCATCGCGGTCGGACTCGAACCCGCCGGCACCGGCATCACCCTCGATGCCGCGGGCACGGGGACGCCGACGATCTCCCTGCTCGCCCCCGGCGGCCGCGCGGTCGCGATCGCGGCGACCCCCTCCGGCGGCCTCCTCAATCTCTTCGACGCGACGGGAACGCTCGCGGTCGCCACCGGGGCTGCGATCGACGGCCCCGGCGGCGTGATGTCGATCCGCAACGAACGCGGGATCGAGGTCGTGCGGGTCGGCACCACCAGCGACGACCGCGGACTCGTGGCGGTCTCCGACGCCACCGGCGGTCGCGTCCGCCGTCTCTCTCCCTGAACCCTCTTCATGCCGTCCCGATCAGGAACCCCCGACTCGTGACCACCCCGACCGACCGGACTCCTCGCCACCCCTTCGCCGCCGCGGCCGCCGAGGTCGCGGCGCTCGCCCCGCGCTCCCCGCTCCTCATGATGCTGGCGCTGCTCGTGTCGCTCGTCGCAGGTCCGGCCCCAAGCCTCGCAGCGCAGATGGTCCCGCCGCCGACCGAGGCGACGGAGCCCGTGGCGGAGGAGCCCCCGCCCGCCCCGAGCACCGACGGCCTGACATCGCCGCGGGCCACCGTGACGACCTTCCTGACCGCCATGGCGGACGCCGATCCGACCACCGCGGCCACCGTGTTCGACCGCGGGTCGCTGCCCGCGACCGACGCGGTCCGAACGCGAACCCTGACCACGTTCGCGTCCATCCTCGGCTACCTCGGATGGCGGGATGTCGATCAGCGGCTCGTGCTCCCCGACACCACCGGCGATCCCGACGCGACGCTCACGCTGTTTCCCTGGCGCGGGCGGGTCATCGAGCCTCCGTCCGTGCGCAGCCGTCCGCTGGCCGAGAC